>JAEZCL010000274.1 GCA_023433585.1 Pseudomonadota bacterium | reverse complement strand
CGACGGTGTCGTCGTGGTCCGAGCCGGCGATGATGTCCTCGATGCCCGCCCAGATCCTGGCCTGGAATGCGTCGGGATCGACGTCACCTGGTAGCTGGCCGTTGATCAACCGCTGCAGATCCTCCTTGGAGGCCTGCTCGATCGGCGTGTAGTGCGACAACCCGTAGTCGTACTCGGCGAGTCGCTCGTCGATGTCGATACCCAGCCCTAGCGCGTCGGCCACCGGCCGTGCGGTCTGCTGCGCGCGCCGCTGCGGGCTGCTGACCAGCCGGCTGATCGGGAAACGGTTCAGCGCCTCGGGCAGTCGCGCCGCCTGGGCGATACCGTCGGCGGACAGATCGGGATCGGAACCCGCACCGGGCTCGCTGCGTAACGGCAGCGCGTGCCGGACCAGAAGCAGTTGCACCGTGACACCATATGGCGGGCGACCGTCGACGATCCGACCGACCGTCACCCGGCCCCGACCACCCGGTGACGGCTATGGGGTGATGATGTCGAAGTTCGGGTCCGGTCGGTCGAGCACCCCGAGCAGGGTGCCCAGCGCCCCGGCGTCGCCGGTGAACTCCACCCCCGGTGAGTCGCGGTCTCCGGCGGCGAAGGCCAGCAGCCTGGCCTTGGTCGCGAAGGTGACGGTTGCCGTCGCGGTCGCCGGGTCGGCGGCAACGCGCCGGTGCACCAGCACGCCGTTGCGCAATGTCAGCCGGTAATCGGCGCCCAGGTCGACGAACGTCACGTCCAGCGTCAGGTCCAGATCCCAGGCGCGCGGTCCGTCGATGTTGATGGCCAGGGTGTCGAAGATCTGTTCCGGGGTCAGCTGGGCCAGCATGGTGGGCGCCGTCGTGGTGGTCGGGGTGCCGAAGTTGCCCTCGCGCAATTCGGTTGCCCCGGAGAGGAAAAAGTTCCGCCATACCGCGTTTTCGGCACCGTAGGCCAACTGCTCCAGGGTGTCGGCATACAGTTCGCGCGCCGCCGCATGGTGTTCATCGGCGAAGATGGCATGGTCCAGAAGGGTTGCCGCCCAACGATAATCTCCGGACTCGAAAGCGGTACGCGCGATGTCGACCACCCGGTCCAACCCACCCATCGCCTCGACATAGCGCGGGGCGGCGGCCTCGGGCGGGTGCTGCCAGAGCCGGGCCGGGTTACCGTCGAACCAACCCATGTAACGCTGGTAGACCGCCTTGACGTTGTGGCTGACCGAACCGTAGTAACCGTGCGTGTGCCACGCCTTCTCCAGCGCAGGCGGCAGCTGGAAAGTCTCGGCGATCTCGATACCGGTGAACCCCTTGTTCAGCTGTCGCAACGTCTGGTCGTGCAGATAGGAGTACAGATCTCGTTGTAGCGAAAGGTATTCCACGATGTTCTCGCGCCCCCAGGTGGGCCAGTGGTGGGAGGCGAAGACGACGTCGGCGCGGTCGCTGAAGGAGTCGATGGCCTCGGTGAGGTACCCGGCCCAACCGTGCGGATCGCGCACCAGGGCGCCGCGCAGGGTGAGCAGGTTGTGCAGATTGTGGGTGGCATTCTCTGCCATGCACAGCGCACGGAATTGCGGGAAATAGAAGTGCATCTCGGCGGGGGCCTCGGTGCCCGGCGCCATCTGGAATTCGATCTGTACACCGTCGACGGTGTGGGTCTCGCCGGTGCTGCGCACGTCGATCGTTGGAACGATCAGGGCCACCTCGCCGAGCGAAGGCGCCTGCCCGAGACCACACCCCACCTGGCCCTGTGGCCCCCGCGCCAGTACCGCACCGTACATGTAGGCCGCCCGGCGGGTCATCGCGGTGCCGGCGTAGACGTTCTCCTGCACGGCGTGTTCGACGAAGCCCTCCGGCGCCAACACCTGCACCCGACCGGCGTCCACGTCGGCCTGGCTGGTCACCCCGAGCACGCCGCCGAAGTGATCGACGTGACTGTGTGTGTAGATGACCGCGGTGACGACGCGCTCACCGCGATGCGCACGGTAGAGAGCCAGCGCGGCCGCCGCTGTTTCGGTGGATACCAGCGGGTCGATGACGATGACCCCGGTGTCACCCTCGATGAAGCTGATGTTCGACAGGTCGAGGCCGCGCACCTGATAGATGCCCTCGACCACTTCGTAGAGCCCCTGTTTGATACAGAGTTGCGACTGCCGCCACAGGCTGGGGTGCACGCTGTCCGGCGCGTCGGCCGCCAGGAACCCGTAGCTGTCGTTGTCCCATACGACCTTCCCGCCCGCACCCGTGACGACACAGGGTTCCAGCGCGCCGATGAAGCCGCGGTCGGCGTCCGCGAAATCGCGACCGTCCTCGAACGGCAGGGTGTCCCGGTGCGCGCGGTTGGCTGCGGCGATGACATCGCTGGGCGGCTTGGCGTTCATGCCCGTGAGACTGCCACGCAGTCGCGCCGCGCGAGCGGCTATCGGACCAGTTTGTGCAGTTCGACCGGACCCAGCACACCGTCGGCCAAATCGACGGTCATATACGTGCAGTGCGGCTGCCGCCTGCGGTCGGTCGGAGAACCGGGGTTGAGCAACCGCAGGGTCCCGCCGCCCGGCCTGTCTACGGTGGTGTCCCAAGGGATGTGGCTGTGCCCGAACACCAGGACGTCGGTATCGGGATAGGCGCGCGCCATGCGATTGTCCCGACCGGCTGCCGCACCGGTCTCGTGCGTCACGGTGAAGCGCAGTCCGTCCAGGACCACGTCGGCGCGTTCCGGCAAACGCGCCCGCAACTCGTCGCCATCGTTGTTGCCCCAGCACGCAATCAGCTGGCGCGCCCGGTCGGACAACAGGTCCAACAGCTCGACCTCGATCCAATCCCCGGCATGGAACACGACATCGGCGTCGTCCACCGCGGCCCATACCTCGGCCGGCATATCGCGGGCCCGGGAGGGCAGATGGGTGTCGGAGATCAGCAGCAGCCGCACCGGTACGAGAGTAGCGCAACTCCCGTGAAGCGAGTTGCTGGAGGGACTGCCACGAAATGCTGTCTCAACAGCCAAAACCCGCTCTAAACTGCATGTAATGCCCACTTCCAGAACGAACTTCGGTTACGCCACAGGTGTGGCGGTTTACCTGCTGTTCATTTGCTGGTTGATACTCGGTTGGGGCGGACCGCAGGTAACGGCGACCATCGGGTCGCTGGGCTTCGTTGCGTTTTGTGCAGCAACGTGCGCGTGCACGGTTGCCGCCGCAATCTCCGGCCGCGGCAGCATCCGTCTGGCATGGTCGGCACTGACCGTCGGCTTCCTCGGTTGGGTACTCGGAAGCACCGTCGATGCCTACTACGGGGTGTTCCTGCACCAGGTGCCGCCGTTCCCGTCTGTCGCCGATCTCGGATACCTCGCGCTACCGCTGTCGGTGGTGGTGGTGTGGCTGCTGCGCACCACCACGGACCCGCTATCGCTGTTCCGTCAGTTGATGGACGGGCTGGTGATCGCATCGGCGTTGTTCGTGGTGGTGTGGGTGGCGGTGCTCGACCGTCTCTTCACCGTCGGTGAGCGCGGCACCGTGGACGCGGTGCTGACCGCCGTCTACCCCATCTCGGCGCTCACCATGGTGACGCTGTCGATGTTGGTGCTGACCGTCGTTCGCCCCGGACGGCGTCAGGTGCTCGGTCTGTTCACCACCGGGCTGGCCGCCATCGCCCTCGGCGAGGTCGCCGAGCTGTACGTCCAGATACACGACGGCGTCGACGCCACCACGGTGTTCCCGATCATCAGCAAGGTGACCGGGTTGCTGATGGTCTCGGCGGGCGCGTACGCCTCGGCGCGAGATGTGCGGATACCGCGCCGCGACGACCCCCGCCCGTCACCGATGACCATCATCTGGCTGCCCTACGCGCCCATGCCATTCGCGGTCATCGCGGCCGTGGCACACCTGTGGCCCGACCCGGACATCCGGCCGGTGCTACTCGGCTCGACGATCCTGGTGATATCGGCCCTGATTCGGCAACTGACGGTGCTGGTGGAGAATCGCCGCCTGCTCGACGAGGTGGCCGCCCACGCGTTCCAGGACCCGCTGACCGGACTGGCCAACCGGCTGTTGTTCACCGACCGGCTGGAACAGGCCGTCGCCCGACAACGCCGAGGCGGGCGTCCGACTGCGGTGCTCTCGCTGGACCTCGACGACTTCAAGCTCGTCAACGACAACCTGGGACACCACTCCGGAGACGAATTGTTGCGCGATATCGCGGGACGGTTGGTGGCGTGTCTGCCTTCCGGCCAGACCGTGGCACGTCTCGGTGGTGACGAGTTCGCGGTCATCATCGAGGATGGTCCGCGATCCGCCGAAGAGATTGCCGAGGTGGTGGCCCACGCCTTCGACGAGGTGTTCGACCTCGGTGGGCACGAGGTGTACATCCGGCCCAGCATCGGCCTGGCCGTGGCGAGCCGGACCGACGATGTTCCCGTCGGCACTGAGGAACTCCTGCGGCAGGCCGATATCGCGATGTATGTGGCGAAGCGTTCCGGCATCGGCGGCGTTCAGGTGTACACCGCCGGGATGGAACTCGCCGACGGCGGCACCAGCTGGGAGGAGGACACCGCGCCGACGCGGATGGTGCCGGAGATCACCCTGCTCGGACAATTGCGCCGGGTCGTCGACAGTGGGGCGCTGCGACTGGCCTATCAGCCGCAGATATCGCTGGCCACGGGCGAGATGATCGGTGTCGAGGCACTGGTGCGCTGGCCACATCCAGAACTCGGGGTGCTCACCCCGAACCAGTTCCTGCCGCTGATACGCCGCAGCGGATTGATGGGAGCGATGACCGACCTGGTGGTGGAGCAGGCCGCACGCGACGCCGCGGCCTGGCATCGGCTCGGTGGCCGGGAGATCCCGGTGTCGGTCAACCTGTTCGCACCGTCGTTCGACGACGCCACGCTGCCCGAACGCATCGGCACGGTGCTGGCCCGGCACGGATTGACCCCGACGTCGATGACGATCGAGATCACCGAGCATTACCTGCTGGCCAATGTGCGGCAGGCACGCAACGTCATCGAACAGCTTCGGGCGGCCGGATTCCGGGTGTCCATCGACGATTTCGGCAGCGGCTACGCCACCATGAGCTACCTGCGCGACCTCCCGGTCGATGAGCTGAAACTGGACCGGCACTTCGTGTCACCGATGCTGAGCAACACCAGGGCGGCGGCCATCGTGCACTCCATCGTCGCGCTCGCCCGGACCCTTGGCATCACCAGCGTCGCCGAAGGGGTCGCCGACGCCGATACCGCAGAGCTGCTGCGCGGTTACGGTTGCGCGGTGGCCCAGGGCGCATATTTCGGCGAGGCGGTCTACGCCGAGGAATTGCCGGTGACCGAACGCGGTATCACCGGGCCTGCCCAAGAAGCTCCGCCATCCGCGGTATGACGGCCTGCAGCCCCTTCAGCGGTCGGATCATCACCTTGAAGGACGAGATCTTGCCGTCGTCGGTCCAATGGATCATGTCGATGCCATCGACGGTCACACCGTCGACGGTGGCCTGGAACGCGAGGATGGCCGAACGGTCGCTCTCCCACTGCTCGACGTAGCGGAAGTCGGTACCCCCGAAAAGTTGCGCCGCGGCGTTCAGATACTTCGCGGTCAGCGCCTTGCCCTCTTGCGGGGTGAACACCGCCGGGGAGTAGAAGACGGCGTCGTCGGCAAGCTGGTCGTCGAGGACCGCCGGGTCGTGCTCGGTCATGTACTCGATCCAGCGTTCCAGATGCGGAGAACTCATGACTGCATACTGCCTGAGTGCGCCCGAAGGGATTCGAACCCCTAACCTTCTGATCCGTAGTCAGATGCTCTATCCGTTGAGCTACGGGCGCCT
>JAEZCL010000219.1 GCA_023433585.1 Pseudomonadota bacterium | reverse complement strand
CCTGTACGAACTGGAGTTGCAGAAGCGTGAGGCGGCGGCCCAGGCCATGGCCGACGCCAAGACCGACATCGGCTGGGGCCACCAGATCCGCTCCTATGTCCTTCAGCCCTATCAGATGGTGAAGGATCTGCGCACCGAGGTGGAGACCTCGGACACCGACGGGGTGCTGAACGGCGATCTGGACGCCTTCATGGGCGCCGCCCTGGCCGCGCGCGTGGGGGACAAGCGAGGCGAAGCGGTTTAGGTCGCAGCGCCTCTCTCCCTCCCCCTGCGGGGGAGGGTGGTCGGCGCGAAGCGACGGCCGGGTGGGGCGGGCTCGGCGAGAGTTCTTAGTGCGCTACCGCTCGGCGCGCGGCGCCTCGCTGCTTGAGCGCGCTGTCTCGCCATCCCGCAATTCCCGCTTCCGCCCCGCTCGACGCCAAGTCACGTCAGGCGTTCACGGTTTCCCGCTCGCTTTTTCGTCCCGCCCTTCCCGCCGCGCCTATGCTCGGCGGGTTTCCCAGCGGCTGAAGAAAGAGGTGCGGAATTGGAGTCCAATTAGACTGTTTTTTCAGTTCAGAGTCCAAGTCGCCATCGCTTCTCCCTCCCCTTCATGGGGAGGGCGGCCGGCGCGCAGCGACGGCCGGGTGGGAAGGGCTCGGCGAGAGTTCTTAGTGCGCTACCGCTCGGCGCGCGGCGCCTCGCTGCTTGAGCGCGCTGTCTCGTCTTGCCGCCCCCACCCGCTTCGCCTTCGGCTCAGCCCCCTCCCCATGAAGGGGAGGGAGAGGGGGCGACGCGCTGGTCGGGTCAGGCCGGGGTCTTGGCCTGGAACGGCTGGATGGTGGCGTCGGCCGGGGTCGGGGCCGCAGCGGGCGCAGGAGCCGACGGCGTGGCTGCGGCGGCAGAGGCGGCCGGAGCAGGGGCGTCACGGCGGCCCTGGACGCAGCGGCCCTGGAAGTAGGCGCCCACATCGATGGACAGTTGTTCGTGGGTGATGTCGCCGTCCACGTAGGCCGTGCCCAGAAGCTTGACCTGCTTGCCGTTGACGCCGCCGACGATGCGGCCGCGCACCTCGACGTAGTCTGCCGAGACATTGCCTTCGACCGCGCCGGTCTCGCCGACGATCAGGCGGCCGACGCGCACGTCGCCCTTGATGGCGCCGTCCACCTGCAGGTCACCGGCGCCGGAGACGTTGCCTTCGAAGGTGAGATCGGCCGACAGAGTGGACAGGCCCTTGCCGCTCGGCGCCTGCGACGGCGCGGCGGGCGCCGGTTCGGACGCGCGCCGGGCCTGGCTGGGCGAGGGCAGGTCGGGCAGCGGCGGGATGGGCTCTGCGGTGCGGGCGGACTTGGCGGCGGATTTAGTCTTGCTGAACAATTTGCTCTCCGGCTCTCAGGAAGCGGGCGGGGTTCTGGGGACGGCCGTTCATCCACACCTCGTAATGCAGATGCACGCCGGTGGAGCGCCCGGTGGTGCCCATGCCGCCGATGCGCTGGCCCACGCCGATGCGCTGACCGGGCTCGACGGCGATGGAATTCAGATGGGCGAAGCGGGTCTTGAAGCCGCCGCCGTGGTCGATCTCGACCGTGCGGCCATAGCCGCCGCGAACGCCTGCGAAGGACACCACGCCCGGCGCCGTGGCCATGACCGGCGTGTTGGCGGCGGCGGCGAAGTCCTGGCCCTGGTGCAGGGCGGGACGACCGTTGAAGGGATCGAAGCGCACGCCAAATCCAGACGTCGTGCGCGCTGCGCCCACGGGGCGGCTGAACGGCAGGCGCCGGGCGGAATCCGCCAGGCCGCGCATGTCGGACAGGTCGTCAGTCGCGTTTCGGATGCGCATGGCGAAGGCTTCGTCCACATCCAGCACGGCGGCCAGGGCGCGGGGGTCGCGGGCTTCGATCAGGGGGCCGCCCAGGCCGGCGCCCGAACCGGAGTAGGCCGAGGGGTTCAGGCCCGCCAGCCGGAACGCCAGGCGCAGACGCTCGGCGCGGTTCTGGGCGAAGTCCTCGGCGCGGGCGATCAGGCGTTCCTGGTCCATCTGGACGGCGGCGATGCGCCGGACGGGGGAATGGGTGTCCGGGTCCAGCGGGCGGGCGGGCTCCAGGGCCCGCTCGGCGCCCGGGATGCCGTTGAACATGCCCATGATGTGGGTCAGGGCGGCGTGGCGCCGCTCGACCATGTGAGCGGTCTCCTCCAGCGAACCGGTGGTGGCCGACATGCGCATGACCGCGCTGTCCAGCCGGGCCTGAAGGTCGGCGTTGATCCGCTCGGACGCGGCGCGGGTGCGGGTCACCTCGGCCACGGCCCGGCTTTCGGACACGGCGCCGAAGACGAAGCCTCCCGACGACACCAGGAGCCAGCCGCCCAGAACGGCCGCAGCGCCGGCCGCCAGCATCTGGCGGCCCGTGGTCAGCACATAGCCGCGGGTTTCACCGTTGCATCGAAGATAGAGATGCCGCTCGGGAAAGATTCGCTCGATCAGATCCGAAATCCGCGCAGGCCAAGTCTTAATCATCGGTTAACGTCCCCCAACGTTCGGCCGTCGTTATCCGTGAACAGTGGTCGGGGCGCAAGGCCCTTCCCGTAATGAAGGCTGATGCGGGGGCGGATTTCACCGCACACGATGCTGACGAAGGTTAACTTCGCCTATTGGGTGTATTTCAGAGAATCTGCCGCCGTCGGTCAGAGTTGTTTCGTCCTTATGCACGGCGACCATGACGACGTTGTAAAAGGACGCGGTTAAACCACGTTCACCGCGTCCAGAACGGCCTGGGCGTGGCCGGGAACCCGGACCTTGCGCCACACGCGCCGAATGACGCCGTCCGGCGCGATGAGGAAGGTGGCGCGTTCAATGCCCATGAACTTGCGGCCGTAGAGCGTCTTCTCGCCCCAGACGCCGTAGCGTTCGCACACGTCGCCGCCCTCGTCCGAGGCCAGGATCACGTTCAGTTCGTGCTTGGCCTTGAAACGGTCGAGCTTCTTCACCGGATCCTTCGAAACGCCGATGACCACGGCGTTCTCGCGCCCGAACGCGGTCTTCAGCGCGCTGAAATCCTTGCTCTCGTTGGTGCAGCCGGGCGTGTCCGCCTTGGGATAGAAATAGAGCGCCACCCAGCGTCCCGCGAAGTCGTCCAGCGACACGCGGCCGCCGCCGTCGGCGGGCAGGTCGAACGCGGGGGCTGTTGAGCCTTCGATGATATCCGTCACTCTTCAACTCCGCTCATCCCCGCGCACGCGGGGACCCAGTCGGGCGCATCCTTGAGATCGCCAAGGCGCACCTTGTCATACAGATCCCGCCAGTCGGGATTACATTCTTCAATCATCTGCACTTTCCAGCGACGTTTCCATTTCTTGATCTGCCGCTCACGCCGGAAAGCGCCTTCGCGTGAGCCATGAACCTCGAACCACACCAGTTGATCTACACCATATTTGGCGGTGAAACCGTCAAAGGTCCTCGCCTTGTGCTGTCCTGCGCGGATCACAAGGCTATCCGTCGAGCCGGTGTAGAGCGTCCCATTCCGGCGGCTGGCCATGATGTAGGTGTAGAAGGCCATGATCTAGCTTGCTCCGATCTGGGTCCCCGCGTGCGCGGGGATGAGCGGAAGTTAAACGGGTTTCACGAGGACGATCCCGCCACGCTTGCCAAGCTTCACCTTGAAAGCCTCGACATCGGAATCGACATCCTTAAGACCGAACAGATAGCCTGGATCCTTGATGAGGATGTCGTTGATCCACACGCCCTCGTTCTGAATCTTCTTCCGGGCCTGCCCAATCGAAGGTGACAGTTCGGAAGCCTTCAAAAGGGCCTCCGCTTGTCTCATCTGGAAGGGGCCGCCATGCCGCTCTTGTTCCTCTGGGGTCCCGGCCCAGACCAACTCTCGAGTGGGCAGGTCCGTTGTGGCGCGACCTTTTTCGAAAGCCTCTTCTGACGTCGTTCGTGCTTTCAGCGCCGCCTCGGCCCCGTGCAGCATGGTGGTGGCGGCGTCGGCCAGGGCCTTCTTGGCGTCATTGATCGCGGCGCCTTCCAGCGCTTCCAGCCGGGCGATCTCGTTTAGCGGCAGGTCGGTGAACAGGCGCAGGAACCGGCCCACGTCCGCGTCGTCGGCGTTCCTCCAGAACTGCCAGTAGTCATAGGGGCTGAGCTGCTCGGCGTTCAGCCACACCGCCCCCTGCGCCGTCTTGCCCATCTTGCCGCCCGAGGCCGTGGTCAGCAGCGGCGTGGTCAGGCCGAAGGCCGATTTCTGGTCCACCCGACGCACCAGGTCGACGCCCGAGGTGATGTTGCCCCACTGGTCCGACCCGCCCATCTGCAGCGTCACGTTCAGCCGCCGGTTCAGCTCCAGGAAGTCCACCGACTGCATCAGCATGTAGTTGAACTCGAGGAACGTCATCGGCTCCTCGCGCTCCAGCCGGATGCGCACCGAATCGAAGGCCAGCATGCGGTTGACCGTGAAGTGCGTCCCGTAGGTCCGCAGGAACTCGACGTAGCCGTATGTCGACAGCCATTCGTCGTTGTCGATCATGACCGCGTCGGTCGGCCCGTCGCCGAAGGTCAGGAAGCGCTCGAACACCGTGCGGATGCCGGCGATGTTGGCGGCGATGTCGGCGTCGCTCAGCTGCGGCCGCGAGGCGTCCTTGCCGGTGGGATCGCCCACCTTGGTGGTGCCGCCGCCCATGACCACGACAGGCTTGTGGCCCGCCTGCTGCAGCCGCCGCAGCATCATGATCTGGATCAGGCTGCCGACGTGCAGCGACGGCGCCGTGGCGTCGAACCCGATATAGCCCGAGATCACGCCCGAGGCCGCCGCTGTGTCCAGCTCGTCCGGATGGGTGATCTGGTGGATGTAGCCGCGCGCCTGCAGGGTGCGCAGGAACTCGGACTTGAAGGCGGTGTCGGTCATGGCTCGGATCGGCTTTGATCGGGGGGAAAGGGCGTGTAGCACGGCGGTCGGGAGTCTATGAAGATGAAGCGATCAAGTGAAAGGCCGTTACGCTCGGCGTCAGCGGTCGTGCTGATTCAATTCTCCGTCACCCTTGGGCTTGTCCCGAGGGCCCACGGCAGGTGCGCCGCGAACATAGCAGGGGTTCCGCTGATCGCTGAAACCGGTCCTCAATCGCGCTTGAGGGCGCAATGGGTCCTCGGGACAAGCCCGAGGATGACGGATCCATAGGGGCACGACCTGGATGAAACGCATCCCGCTTCTGTGTCACCCCTCGTCGGAGGGCGGCGACGGCTTCACCGTCGGGGTCGAGGCGCGCCGGGACGGGCGCGGGCTGGCGCTCGAATACAGCCTGAGCGGCGGGGTCGAGGCGGTGCGCTGGCCCGGCGCGGCGCCGCGCGCCCGGACCGACGGCCTGTGGCGGACGACCTGTTTCGAGGTCTTCGCCGGGCGGGCAGGGGGCTATGCCGAATACAATCTGTCGCCTTCGGGCGCCTGGGCGGCCTATGGCTTTGACGGCTACCGCGAGGGCATGACGCCGCTGGACCACGCCGCGCCGGTGATCGTCGCGCGCCATGCGCCGGGCGTCTTCGTGCTGACGGCGGACGTGCGTCTGCCCGAAGATGCGGACGGGCGGTTCGGACTCTGCGCCGTCATCGAGACCCTGGACGGCGCGGTCAGCTATTGGGCTCTGGCGCACCCGTCGGATAAGCCGGACTTCCATCACCCCGACTCATTCGTGCTGGAGTTGCCATGAAAACCGGCCTCGACCGCCTGCTGTCCGATCCCGAGCTGCGGCGCGGCCTGAAGGGGCGGCGCGTGGCCCTGCTGGCCCATCCGGCCTCGGTGACGGCGGACCTGACCCATGCGGTGGACGCCCTGGCGGCCTGTCCCGACATAACCCTGACGGCCCTGTTCGGGCCGCAGCACGGCATGAAGGGCGACCTTCAGGACAACATGATGGAGAGCCCGGACTACCGCGATCCGGTGCACGGCGTCCCGGTGTTCAGCCTCTATGGCGAGGTGCGCCGCCCGAAGGACGAATGGATGGAGACGTTCGACGTCATCCTGGTCGACCTTCAGGACCTGGGCTGTCGCATCTACACCTATGTCACCACCCTGCTCTATGTGCTCGAGGCGGCGGCGAAACACGGCAAGAGCGTGTGGGTGCTGGACCGGCCCAATCCGGCGGGGCGGCCGGTGGAGGGCCTGACCCTGCGGCCCGGCTGGGAGAGCTTCGTGGGCGCCGGCCCCATCCCCATGCGCCACGGCCTGACCATGGGCGAGCTGGGCCGTTGGTTTATCCATCACTTCAAGATCGATGTGGAATACCGTGTCATCACGATGGAAAGCTGGTACCCTGACGAAGGTCCCGGCTTCGGCTGGCCGCTGTTGGAGCGCGCCTGGGTGAACCCCAGCCCCAATGCGCCGAACCTGTCGATGGCCCGCTGTTATGCGGGCACGGTGATGCTGGAAGGCGCGACCCTGTCGGAAGGGCGCGGCACGACCCGGCCGCTGGAGCTGTTCGGCGCGCCGGACATCGATGCGCGGGCGGTGATCGCCGAAATGCAGGCCCTGGCGCCGGAATGGCTGGACGGCTGCGTCCTGCGCGATATGTGGTTCGAGCCGACTTTCCACAAGCATGTCAGGCAATTGTGCCACGGTATTCAGATGCATGTGGAAGGGCCGCATTACGATCACGCCGCCTTCCGGCCCTGGCGGGTCCAGGCGCTGGGCTTCAAGGCGATCCGGCAGCTCTGGCCCGACTACGACCTGTGGCGCGACTTTCCCTATGAATACGCCTTTGGAAAGCTGCCCATCGACGTCATCAACGGCGGACCGGCGCTGCGTGAATGGGTGGATGACGCCGCCGCCGCACCTGGCGACCTGGACTCCCTGACTATCCCGGACGAGGCGGTGTGGATGGAAGAACGGCGGCCGTTCCTGCTCTACTGACGATTTGCGGCCTGGATCCCGCGCGCTGATCCCGCTTTTCCCTCTCCCAGACCCGGCGGGGGCAGGGGACCGCACTCGCCGACCACCCTTTTCCGCCCGCCCCCTTCGGCGCGGCCTATCGTGTCCGGTCAAGGAAAAAGAGACGGAGGCCGTTCGGAATTAGAGTCCAATTAGACTGTTTTTCAGTCCGACAGTCCAAGGCGTCTGGGCCGCTTGCGGCGCGGCCGCCGCGAGATGCCTTCAGGATTAATGTGACGGAACCGGACAAGGCTCGCTTGGCGCGGCGCCGGGCTTTGGCCTATATGGGCTGAACCGTATTCGTAACGGGCCCCCGGGGTCCGCAAGGAGAACACCGATGGGCGCCTTCAGCATCTGGCACTGGATCATCGTCATCGCCGTGGTCCTGCTGCTGTTCGGCGGTCGCGGCAAGCTGTCGGGCCTGATGGGCGACGCCGCCAAGGGCATCCGCGCCTTCCGCGACGGCCTGAAGGACGACGGCAAGCCCGAGGACGAGCGCGCGGGAACGCTGCCGCGCACCGAGGACGACAAGGAACGGACCCACTGATCGTCGCCCAGCGGAGAGCCTGACACATGGGCGGTCTGGCCCCCGGCATTGGGGGAATGGAGCTTGTCGTGATCGCGCTGGTGGCCCTGCTCGTGGTGGGGCCGCGCGATCTGCCGTTGCTGATGCGCAAGGTGGGCAAGGCCATGGGCAAGGCCCGCGCCATGGCCAGTGAATTCCGCGCCAGCTTCGACGAAATGGCGCGCCAGTCCGAACTGGACGAACTGCGCAAGGAGGTCGAGGCCCTGCGCACCGGCCAGATGGTTCCCCTGGGCGCCGAGGCGGACAAGGCGTTCAAGGACATCCGCGATGACCTGAACCGTCCGCTGGACGCCCCGGCGCCCGCCGCGCTCGCGCCGCCCCAGGCCGCTGCGGAGACGCCGCCCACGCCAGAGCCTGCGACCGCGCCGACGCCGAAGAAGGCCGCCCCCAAGGCCGCCGCCAAGACCGCCTCGAAGGCGAAGAAGGCCCCGGCCCGGACAGCGTCGAAGGCCCGCGCGCCCGCAAAATCATCGCCTGCGGCCCGCAAGCCCCGGAAGGCGAAGTCATGAGCCGCGACGGTCAGGACGAGGCCGAAATCGAGGCGTCGCGCGCGCCGCTGCTGGATCACCTGATCGAACTGCGCGGCCGTCTGATCGTGTGCGTCGCGGCGTTCCTGGCGGGCTTCATCCTGTGCTTCGCCTTCGCCGAGCCGCTCTACATCTTCCTGGTCAAGCCGTTCGCGGCGGCCAGCGCGCTCTATACGGGCGATGCGCATGGCGGTTCGCCGCTGGACCTGATCGCGGTGACGGCGGGCCTGCGTCCGCCGCCGGAGAACACGTCCGAGGCCGTCAGCCTGATCTACACCGCGCCGCTGGAGATCCTGTTCACCAAGATCAAGCTGGCCGCGTTCGGCGCGGTGGTGCTGGTGTTCCCGGTGCTGGCCTGGCAGCTCTATCGTTTCGTGGCGCCGGGTCTCTACCGCAACGAGCGCAAGGCGTTCTTCCCGTTCCTGCTGGCCGCGCCGCTGCTGTTCCTGGCGGGGGCGGCGCTGGTCTATTACGTCATGATGCCGTTCGTGATGTGGTTCTCGCTGAGCCAGCAGATCAGCGGCGAGGTGGCGGTGTCGCTGTTGCCGCGCGTGTCGGATTATCTGAACCTGATTACGGCGCTGCTCTTGGCGTTCGGCCTGTGCTTCCAACTGCCGCTGGTGGTCACCCTGCTGGGCCTGGCGGGCATCCTGTCGTCGAAGATGCTGTCCGAGGGGCGGCGCTATGCGATCGTCGGCGTGGTGGTGGTGGCCGCCCTGGTGACGCCGCCGGATCCGATCAGCCAGCTGATGCTGGCCGTGCCGCTGGTGCTGCTCTACGAGGTGTCGATCTGGTGCGTCCGCCTGATCGAACTGCGCCGTAAAAAGGCCGATGAGGCCGAGGGCCTGGCTTAAAGAAACCGCTTCAGATCGATGCTGGAGCGCTTGCCCACCGATCCCAGACACTCGTCCAGCCACTGATCCGCCGCCGCGCGCCCGCGCGCCTTGAGGGCCTGAAGGAAGGTCCATTCGGTGTCGAACTTCGAGCCCAGCGTCAGGTCGTTGAGATGGTCGTCCGCCGGGATGGCGTGCAGCAGCATCCGGCGGTAACGCCCGCGCGCCGCCTGGGTCAGCCGGCCCTCCTCGATCAGCTCCTGGACGAAGGCCACGGCGCGCAGCTCGGCGGCGAGGGGGGCGTTGAAGGCGATCTCGTTCAGCCGATCCATGATTTCGCCCGGCGCGCGGGGCGTGTCGTCGCGCTCGAACGGATTGAGCGGCAGCAGCAGGATGTCGTCGGGGGTGTCATCATAGAACAGCGGCCACAGCGCCGGATTGGCCAGATAGCCGCCGTCCCAGTAGGGCTCGCCTTCGATGGTCACCGCCTGGAACAGATGCGGCAGACAGGCCGAGGCCATCAGCACCTGATCGGTGATCTCGGGCGTCCGGAACACCCGCGCCCGGCCATGGCGCACGGCGGTGGCCGAGACGAACAGTCTGACGGACGATGAGCGCACCGCCTCGAAATCGATCGAGGCGTCCAGAACCCGTTGCAGAGGGTTGAGGTTGAAGGGATTGAATTCATAGGGACTGGCGGCCAGGGCGATGGCTTCCATGGAGCGCCAGAACGGTGTCTCCTTCAGCCAGGCCGGGTTGGTCAGGGCGCTCCACACGCCGCTGTCGCCGAAGACGTTGCGGCCGCCCGACTGGTTCGTCTCGCGCCACAGAAGATCCAGCGCCTCACGCGCGCCGTCCCGCCCGCCGTTCTCAAGTCCCGAGATCAGGGCCGCGCCGTTCATGGCCCCGGCGGAGGCGGCCGTCACCGCGCGAATATCCAGCCGCCCATCCTCGAGAATTCGATCCAGCACACCCCACTGAAAGGCGCCGTGTGCGCCGCCGCCCTGCAAGGCCAGGCAGATCGGGCGGGATGTGCTCAACGTCGCGCCGTCACTGGGCGGTCCAGCCGCCGTCGATGGAGAAGCTGGTGCCGTTGGCCGAGGCGCCCAGGTCGCTGACCAGATAGAGGAAGATCCCCGCCAGTTCGTCGGTCGAGACGAAACGGCCGGTCGGCTGGGCCTTCAGGATCACGTCGGACATGACCTGCTCACGCGACAGGCCGCGCGTGCGGGCCTGATCGGCGATCTGCTTTTCGACGATGGGGGTCTCCACATAGCCGGGGCAGATGGCGTTGCAGGTGATGTTGTCGCGCGCCAGCTCCAGCGCCACCGTCTTGGTGAGGCCCAGAACGCCGTGTTTGGCGGCCACATAGGCGGACTTGTAGGGGCTGGCCACCAGGCCGTGGGCCGAGGCGACGTTGATGATCCGCCCACGTCCCTGGGCCTTCATGATCGGGATGGCCGCGCGGATGGCGTAGAAGGTCGAGGACAGGTTGATGGCGATGATCTGCTCCCACTTGTCGGCGGGGAACTTCTCGACGGCCTCAACGTGCTGGACGCCGGCGTTGTTCACCAGGATGTCCAGTCGGCCCAGGTCGTGGCGGGCGAAGGCGACCATGTCGGCCACCTCGCTGCCGTTGCGCATGTCGGCGGCGTGATAGCGCACCTTGACGCCGTAAGCGGCCTCCATGCCCGAGCGGGTGCGTTCGATCTCGGCGGGGTCGCCCAGGCCGTTCAGCACCACGTCGCCGCCACGCGACGCCACGGCCCGCGCCAGGGACAGGCCGATGCCCGAGGTGGAGCCCGAGATCACCGCCACCTGACCCTTCAGGTCATTGACGTCCGGATTGAACGGCCGGGGCGTGTCCTGAGCCGCGGCGTCGGAGCCGGTGATGCCTTTCAGCCATTGAAACATGCAGGTCTTCCATCCTTTGCCGGCGAGTCAGGGCCGGTTCCTGGATGGGCAATCTAGCGGCTGCGAACCGCCGTGGCGACAGGGGATGATGAGGTTTTTCCCGATCTGATGAATATCCATTCGCCGTCGCTGGATGCGGCCTTGTCAAAGCCGTAGCCGTCGAGATCGAACGCCTTGAGATCCTCGACGCGCTCCACGCGATTGTCGACGGCCCAGCGCGCCATCCGGCCCCGCGCCTGCTTGGCGAAGAACGAGATGATGCGGCTTTCGCCGTCGCGCCGTTCGCGGAACTGGGGGGTGACCACCGGCAGCTTCAGCGCCCGGGCGTCCACGGCGCCGAAATATTCCTGGCTGGCCAGGTTCACCAGGGTCGGATCGGGGTGATCCTGAGCGTCGGTGTTCAGCTGCGCCGCGATCCGGTCGCCCCAGAAGTCATAGAGGGTGGCGCCGCGCGCGGTGCGCAGCCGGGTTCCCATCTCCAGGCGATAGGGCAGGATGGCGTCCAGCGGGCGCAGCAGGCCGTAGAGGCCGGACAGGATGCGCAGCCGGTCCTGGGCCCACATCAGGGATTCGGCGTCCAGCTCGCGCGCCTTCAACCCTTCATAAACGTCGCCGGCGAAGGCGAAGGCGGCGGGCAGGGCGCCTTCGTCCTCTTCGGGCGAGAAGGCCTGGAAGCGGCCGTGATTGAGATCGGCCAGCTTGTCGGAGATGCCCATCAGGCGGCGCAGGTCGGCGCGCGACAGCTTGCGCGTCACACTGGCCAGTTCGGCGACATCCTTGTCGAACCTCGGCCGGGTCGGTTCGACCGTCACGGGCGGTTCGGAATAGTTCAGACGCTTGGCGGGCGACAGGACGATCAGCAACACGGCCTCCGATGGTTTCGGGGCAGATAGGCCGTGCGGATGACGATTGGAACCTTGACGATCAGAAAAGGACGGACGGGTTCATGATCCGCTGTGGATCAAGCGCGGCGCGCACCGCCCGCATGGCCGCCACCTGGACAGGATCCTTGTAACGCAGGGCCTCTTCGGTCTTGAGCCGCCCCAGGCCGTGCTCGGCCGAGATGGAGCCCTGCAACTCGCCGACGATGTCGTGAACGATTCGCGCGCCCTCGTCCTTGCGCGCGGCGAAGGCCCGCGGGTCGGCGCCGGACGGCGGCACGACGTTGTAATGCAGATTGCCGTCGCCCAGGTGGCCGAAGGTGACCAGCCGGATTCCCTCGAATCGCTCCAAGAGCGCCGCATGGGCGCGCTCGATGAATTCGGGCAGGGCGGTCAGGGGCAGGCTGACATCGTGCTTCCAGCCGCCGCCCGCCGCCTTCTGGGCCGCCGACATCTCTTCGCGCAGGCGCCAGAACTGGGCGGCCTGGCCTTCATTCTGGGCCATGGCGGCGTCGACGATCAGGCCGCGCTCGAAAGCGTCGGTCAGGATGCGCTCCATGCCCGAATCGGCCGCGCCCGGCTCGCCGGACACCAGTTCGATCAGGACCGCCCAGGGCGTGGCCGTCTCCAGCGGGTCGCGCGTGTCCGGGATGTGGGCGACGCACAGCTCGATCCCCTGGCGGTTCATCAGCTCGAACGCCTCGACCCCGCCGCCGGTCTCGGCCTTGGCCACGGCCAGCAGCTCCAGCGCCGCCCGGGGCGTCTCAACGCCCACGACGGCGGTGGCGCGCGAGCGCATGACCGGGAACAGCTTCAGCGCCGCCGCCGTGACGACGCCCAGGGTGCCCTCCGCCCCGATCAGCAACTGCTTCAGGTCATAGCCGGTGTTGTCTTTCCTGAGGCGCTTCAGGCCGTGGAAAATCTCGCCGTTCGGCAAGACCGCCTCCAGCCCCAGCACGAGGTCACGCGCCACGCCGTAGCGCAGAACCGCCGTGCCGCCCGCGTTGGTGGAGATGACGCCCCCGACCGTCGCCGTGCCCTCGGCCGCCAGGCTGAGCGGGAAGAAACGATCCGCCGCCGCCGCCGTCTCCTGCGCCTCCAGCAAGGTCAGGCCCGCCTCGACGATCATCACGTCTTCCAGCGGCAGAACCTGACGTACCGCCCGCATGCGGGACAGGGAGATCAGCACCTCGCCATGGGGAATCTGTCCCCCCACCAGGCCGGTGTTGCCGCCCTGGGGCGTGATCGCCACGCCTTCGCGCGCACAGACGGTCACCGCCCGGGCTACGTCCTCGGTCGAACCGGGCGTCAGCAGGATGGGGGTGTTCCCCTCCCATGATCCGCGCCATTCGATGACGCGCGGCGCGATGACGTCGGGATCCTGGGTCCAGCCTTTCGGACCCAGGGCGGCTTTCAGTTCGTCGATGACGGCGGGGGAGGGAGCGGCCATACAGGGCTTGTCTCAAACCCCGGCGCTTCGGAAAAGCCAGAAAGCATGGCCGAGTGCAGGAGGATCGCTGAATGACCCCAACGCCCGTCGTCGGCGTCGTCTGTTTGAAAGGCGATCAGGTGCTGCTGATCCGGCGCGGAACCCAGCCGCGACTGGGCGAATGGAGCCTGCCGGGCGGGCGCATCGAGCCGGGCGAGCGCGCCGTGGACGCGGCCCTGCGCGAACTGAAGGAAGAGACCGGCGTGGACGCGGTCATCACCGGTCTGGTGGATGTGGTGGACGGCGTCTTTCCCGAACATGGACGGCACTATGTGATGATCGACTATCGCGCCGAGTGGACGGGCGGAACGCCCGTGGCGGGCGACGACGCGGCCGAGGCGGCGTTCCACCCCCTGGCGGCGGTGGATGATCTGGTGGCCTGGGACGAGACGCGGCGCGTGATCCACGCGGCGGCGCGTACGGCCGCGATCAGTCCAGCCGGCTGACCAGCCGCGACAGGTCCGGCCGGTCCCGTTCCAGCGGCGGCTCGGCGGCCGTGCCCAGATGAATGAAGCCCGCGACCCTTTCGCCCGCCTCGACCCCGAACAGGGATGCGGCGGCCGGGTCATAGGCGTACCAGTCGGTGATCCAGTTGGCGGCGAATCCCAGGGCGTCGGCGGCGTGCAGCAGGTTCATGCATACCGCGCCCGCCGACAGCTCCTGCTCCCACACCGGAATCTTGTGATCGGGAACCGGGCGGGAGACGACCAGGACACAGACGGGCGAGGCCCTCAGCTTGGCCAGCACCGCCGCGCCCTTGGCGTCGGGCGCCATCGATTCCAGCCGTTCCGCGATTCGCGCCTTGACCGCCGCGCCCAGGATCACGAAGCGCCACGGCGTCAGCTTGCCGTGGTCGGGCGTGCGCGCGGCGACCGCCAGCATGCGCGCGATCTGATCCTCGTTCGGACCCGGCGCGCCGAGGGTCTGGGCCGGGGTCGAGCGCCGGTTCGACAGGCGCTTCAGACAGGCTTCGGAAGGTTCGGGGGCGGGCAGGGGCGCGCCGACGGGGGCGTAAGAGCTCATGGCTGATAGCTAGGCCCGGCGGAACGGAAGCGCCAGAGCTGCGTGCGAATCGGTCGCAATTTCCCCTTGCGCCTTTTGCCGACGGCCGCCCGCGCCTAAGTTGCCGGTCTCAGGCCCGCGCGAAAGGAACGATGATGGCGCAGCCCCTGGAATTGGTCAGCGACCGGCCCTCGCGCTGGCGGCGGCTGCGCGATGCGGCCGAGGCGGCGGCGCGGGCGGAGCCGCGCCTGTCATCGCTGATGAATGCGACGGTGCTGTCGCACGAGGATCTGACCGGAGCCCTCAGCTATCAGATCGCGCGCAAACTGGGGGATTCCGAACTGGACGCTATGAGCGTGCGCGAGGTCTGCGCCCAGGCGTTCGCCGCCGATCCTGCCATCGTCACGGCCGCCGAAGCGGACCTGCAGGCGGTGGAGGAGCGCGATCCGGCGATCAAGTCTCTGTTGCAGCCGTTCCTCTACTTCAAGGGCTTTCAGGCCATCCAGGCGCACAGGGTCTCGCGCTGGCTGTGGACCCAGGGGCGCGAAACCCTGGCCTTCCACTTCCAGAGCCGCATGTCGGAGCTGTTCCAGGTGGACATCCACCCGGCCGCGCGGCTGGGGTCGGGCCTGTTCCTGGACCACGGCACCGGCATCGTCATCGGCGAGACGGCGGTGGTGGGTGACGAGGTGTCGATGCTGCACGCCGTGACCCTGGGCGGCACCGGCGCCGAGCAGGGCGACCGTCACCCCAAGATCGGGCGCGGGGTCCTGCTGGGCGCGGGGGCCAAGGTGCTGGGCAACATCACCGTCGGCGACTACGCCAAGATCGCCTCGGGCTCGGTGGTGCTCAAGCCGGTTCCCGCTCACTGCACCGCCGCCGGGGTGCCCGCGCGGCTGGTCAACTGCCCGACCGGCGAGGAGCCCGCGCGCACCATGGACCACACCCTGGCGGACATGGCCTATGACTTCGTGATCTGATTTCGATCAGGGCGTTTGAAAAGCGGTGCGGCCTTCAATAGGGTCCGCGCCTTAATCAGAGAGGCCGCCTCAACGTGAACGACACCGACATCAAGCGCATCGAGACCCATCTGAAGCGCACCTTCAACACCGGCGGCATCCACCTGAAGGCCCGCCCCAAGCAGAACGATTCCGCCGAGGTCTATGTGGGCGACGAATTCATCGGCGTGGTCTTCAAGGACGAGGACGACGACGGCTCGTTCATGTTCGAGATGGCCATCCTGGCCGAGGACCTGCCGTAAGGCAGCGCACTCCTATGAGCGGAACGGCTCCCGTCGTCCGGAAGAAGGCTGAGACCGTCGGCGCGTCGGCGGTCGGAGCCTCGGCAACGGGGGCGTACGCCACGGGCGCGCTTGCCCTTGGCGCTGTCGCCCTGGGCGCCATCGCCCTGGGCGCGGTGGCGGTAGGCGCCTTCGTCATCGGGCGTCTGTCGGTGGGCCGAGCCCATATCGGCGAATTGCAGATCAACCGCCTGCGCGTGGAGGATCTCAGCGTCGGCCGGCTGGAACTGGACCCGCCGGCGCAGCCCTAGCGAATCTGGGTGACCTTGAGGCTTCCGGCCGGCAGGGGTTCGATCTCCGGCTGCTCCTCCGGCGGCCCCAGCCAGGCCGCCCACTGGGAACGAGGTAGGATGACGATCTGCCGATCGTGAAACGGGGCCATGTCCGGTCCGGGTGCGCAGGTCAGCAGGGTGAAGCGGTCCTCGCGGACCAGGCCGGCGACGCCCAGCATGGCTGCGTCCGCGGCCTCGAACAGCCATTTGGACTTCGGCGCCCTGGTTCCGGTGAACTCGTAAAAGCCGTCCACCGGCACGAGGCAGCGGCCGGTGGGAAACCGCCGGCCTTCTGAGCGGAAGTTGATGACCGGGCCGCCTTTGGGGTTCGGGAAACCCCAGCGGAACTCCTTGAGGCGCGCCGCGCCATCCTCCCCAACGATCACTGGTGCAGGGGCGGTCGGCCGCACCGACGGCCGCGGCTGCAGGTTGGGGCGGCTCCCGTCCCACTCGAGCGGTATGTTCAGCAGGCCGAATTCGCGCAGGAGATCGTCCAGGGAGCGCTGGGCGCTGAACTCATTGCACATGCCGCA
>JAEZCL010000182.1 GCA_023433585.1 Pseudomonadota bacterium | reverse complement strand
GCCTCCACGTCGCCCGCCTGCGGCACGTCCGGAGCGACTGGGGCCGACGCGCCGAGGGCCGGCCGAGCACCGGGATCGTGGCCCAACTCCAGCACCCGGCTCATTCGCCACGCACCGTCGTTGCGGCTCACCTCACAGATGGTGAGGAACGCGCCCAGCGTGTAGAGCATGTCCTGTTTGATCGCTGTTCGGGGAACATCGGTACGCAGCCACTGCACCGGCCGGACGTGACGCCGTTCCGGATCGGGGTCCGGTAGGTGTCGATAGTCGCCGACCACCTTGCCCATGGCGATCTGCCCCGACGTTGTCATCGGCAACACCACGATGTCGCCCACCGCTATGCGTTCCCGTAGCGCCCACAGTTGCCCGGTGTAGTTGGCGATCAGGTTCGTCGTGGCGTCGGGGAACCCAGCCCGGACGAGGTCCGCCACGGCCTCACGAGTGGTGGCCCCTGTCAGGTCGTCGACCTCGCTGAAACCGCCCCCGGCAACCTGGTTGTCGAGGGCCCAACTCACTCGTTCGCCGTGCCGTCCGGCTCGCACCAACCACACCCGTGGAGTCACCACAGACACCGATACTCCTTACTGTGTCGTCGCTCAGAACAGCGCGTCGTGCATCGGAGTGCAGCCCCCGGTCCTGTTCTTCCCGATAGCGATCGTGGTTGAGTTCGAGCAGCAGGTCCAGCACGTCGACCTGGACGTCCGGGTCGACAGTGGCGCGGGTGCGCTGGCGGCTCTGGTGGAAGCCGTGCCCGAGCGCGAGCGTGAACCCGTATGCCTCGGCCGCCGCCTGTGGGGCCGGCCTCAGATGGATGCCGGGAAGTTGGCCTTGGCCGCGCGACCGACCAGGGTGGTGAGGGCTGCGTCGACCCCGGCGCCGACGAGCCCTCCCGCGAGCGGGATGCCCTTGGCCAGGGTGATGGCCGAACGCTGCGTTCCGTACTTGGCGAGGAGCATGAAGCCGACCCGCTCGTTGACCTTCCGGATGACGGCGATCGGAATCGCTTTGATCATTTGCGCGGTCACCTTCGTACCGACCTTGACGCCCACCCCGTGCAGCGTGCTCGCCAGCGTCCCGCCAGCGGTCGTGAGCGTGATGAACGTCTGGACGTGCGGGTCCGAGATGTCGTAGCCGCGAAGGTAGGCGATCGAGCCGACCAGTCGCGCGTTGATCACCAGTGAGCCGGCGATGTTCGCGGGAAGCGTCAGCGGCATGGTCATGAAGCCGCCCAGACCGGTGACGAACCCGTTCGTCGAGGCCGTCGCCACCGACTCCATGATGAGTCGATCGATCACCCGCTCGATCGCTGCCTCGCTCGCGTGGTCACGCAGCGGCCCGTCGCCGGCATCGACGACCTGGCTGCCTTCCTCCGGGCTGGCCTTGCTGAGGCGGGCCTCCGCATAGGGAATCGACCCGGTGATCGGACCGACCCCATCTCGGATGACCTTCACGGTCGTGTCCTGGAAGAAGCGAACCACCGCGTTGGAGGCACCCTCGCCCTGTTCGCCCGCGTCGATCTCGTTCGCGTCCATCATTCTTCCTTCCGACTTTGGATATCGGTTGTCGCGGATTGAGCCCAGCGGTCAGAACAGGGCATCCGGGGGAGCGAAGAGGCCGTCGAGCAGCAGCGGTTCGGCCGAGGCGGCGCCTTCCGCCGCGCGCGGTCGGGGGATCGGCTTCGCCCGTTTGGACGACTTGTGTGCCGTGCCGGGACGCAGCCCTTCGCGCTCCGCCCGATGGCGCTCGTGGTTGAGTTCGAGTAGCAGGTCAAGCGCGTCGACCTGGGCGTTCGGGTCGATGGTGAACCGGGTGCCCTGGCGGGTCTGGTGGAACCCGTGCCCGAGCGAAAGGCCGAACCGGTACGCCTCGGCCACTGCCTCGTCGACCTCGACGTGGATCTCCCGCAGGCGGCGGATGTCCGCGCTGCTCTCCTGCTCGTCGTGGACCAGCTTGTAAAGCTTCGTCAGCCCCAAGTCGCGCTCCACCATCACCGACCGCCGGTACGAGTCCAACTCCGCCCCGACCCGCGTCATGCGCTCGGTCGCTTCAGGCTGAGGAAACGTCTCGAACCCATCTGACGGGGTGTATCGGGGATCAGACCGGAGGCTCGACTCGCCCTTGATCGTCCACCACGCGAAGTGAAAGTTGCTGGACAGGGAGGTGAGGTTTTCCGCCCGATCGCTTGCGAAAACCACTATCGCCTCGCTGATCACCTGTCCGGTCGGCACGAACAGCGGTAGGCCGGTCCTGCTCACCCGAGTGATGACCAGCACGCGATCGAGCCCTTCGATCGCCGAGTACAGGGCCGGTGCGCGCTCCGCGAATTGCCACCATCGTTCTCGTCGTGCAGCTCGATTATTGGTGGCTCGAAAGGGCTTGACGTCGCGTTCGACGATGGCGAAGCAGTCGGGATATTCCTGGGCCCGTTCGAGTGACCAGTTGTGGAAGTTGATCACCCAGCGGCGGGCCGAGCAGTCGGGGCGGCCGTTCAGGTCCTCTCCGTTGAGGTAGGGGAAGAGCACGTCGGCGTTGCGCGGGTCCCTGGCGATCAGCTCCTGCGCCTGCTCCGGTTCGAGCAGGAAGCCGGTGCCCAGGATATTGGAGCCCTGGAACGACTCGTCGGCGTTGGCCGCCAGGCGGTACGGCTTGCCGGTGACCCGGGAGCGGGCGTCCAGCGACGGCGTGATGCCCGGCACCGGGCGGCCGTCGAGGACCGGCTGCTCGCACTCGGCGGCGTGACCGACCCAGAGCAGCGACACCTCCAGCGCGGCGGTGCCGGGCCAGGGCTGCGACTTGTTCGCCCGGTACACCGTCCAGCCCATGTCCACCAGTTGGTCGAGGCCGACCTCCCGGGTGTCGCCCTGGGCGATCGTGTTGGTGGCGATGATGCCCACCCGGCCCCGGCCGGTGACGCTGAGATTGCGCAGCAGGAAGTACGAGCACAGGTCGGCGCTGCCCCGTCGGCCCCGGCCGACGCGCTCGACCAGGTATTCGCGGACGTCCGGCCCGATCGCCCCGGTGAGGCGCTGACCGCCGACGAACGGCGGGTTGCCGATGACGGCGTCGAAGCTGGCCCGGTTCACCACCTCGGGAAACTCCAGCGGCCAGTGCAGCGGGCGGATCGGCTCCGGCCGGGAGCCGCGCAGCCACCCGGCGACGGTGATGGTGAGCCGTTCCTCCAGTTCCGGGTCGTCCGCCCCGTCGAGCAGGCGGTGCACGTCGTCGCTGATCCGGAGCAGGCGGTCGTCGTACTTCCGTTCCGGATCGTCCTCGTCGTCCTCCGGATCCCACGGGCGGCGCTGGGGTCGGACGGCAGTGGAGAGCGCGGCGCCGACCACCGCGTCGGCGGCCAGCCGCAGGCCCCGGCCGAGGTGTTCGACCTCGGTGAGCGTGGCTCCCTTGTCGGCGGCGTCGCGGACGTCCTCGACCACGGACGCGCCGATCGACTCACGCAGCCCGGTCATCTCACCGACCGTGTGGTGCAGCCGGTCGACGAGGTCACCGAAGAAACGGCTGTGCTGGAAGCGGCCCGCCTCCGGGTCCAGGTGGAAGGCGGTGAGCTGGTCCAGCGAGGTGATCCCGACCAGCGAGTCCCCGCACCGCAACGCGTGGTCGAGGAAACCGAACGGCTTCCCCTTGGCCAGGGTCACCAGCCACAACGACAGCTTCGCCAGCTCCACCGCCATGTCGTCGCGGTCCAC
>JAEZCL010000138.1 GCA_023433585.1 Pseudomonadota bacterium | reverse complement strand
CCGAACGGCGCCTTCTGCGGCGAGTTGCGCCCCTGGGGCAGGGCCCCCGCAACCGCCTCCGTCGCGAAGTGATTGCCGAAGCCGGGCATGTAGCCTTCGGGCGCGCCGGACAGGGATGAGGTCATGGCGTCTGGCTCCCGTCGTGTCCGTCTCGATGGCGGACGATCTGATCGTTCATGCTGGATAGTCGCTTCAGTCCGGCCGCGCCAACCCCTTCGCGCCGCCTGAAATGTCGCCGGCGTCCAGTCGATTTACGAGCTCGGCTTGATGTTTTCATGGTCACGGATGGCTTTCGACAGGTGCAAAGCGGTGAGGAATATGCATTCATCAACCTAGGATCAGTGCGGGGGAATGGATGGCCGGTCAGGCCGAGGCGCGCATTCGTGAGAACTACAACCGGGTCGCGCCGGTCCTGTTATCAGCGTTAACCGACTATCTGATCGTCGCCCGGCGACAATCCGACGATCTTGATCGTCAACTGGTTCTGCTTGTCATCATGCTTCGCAGCACACTTGCGAAAGAGTTCGCCGATCTGCCCTCCGACCGCATCCTGGCGGGCGATCTGGAGACGGTGCCGACCCTGTGGACCAACATCCGCTCCATCGCCGATTCCACCGGCATCCCGCGCGAGACCGTGCGGCGCAAGGTGAATGACCTGATTACGGCGGGGCTGGTGCAGCGGTCCGGGCAACTGCTGAGCATCACGCCGCGCGTCTTTCCCGACAACCGGTTCGTGATCGACAAGTTCATCCGCCTGGCGGCGGTCAGCCACGACACCCTGGCCAAGTTGGCGACCGACGATTGAACGCTCAGGCCAGACCATTTTCCAAGCGGAGCGAAATCTGAGCCCAGTCGGACTGCGTCCTCCTGGACCGATTTCACTCCAGCCGGGCCTTCAGGGCCTCGGCCACCTCGCTCGACAGAATGGGTTTGTTGAAGAAGACGCTGTTCTCCACGCCCTGGTCCTCCCACTGGGCGCGATCATTTCCGGTGATGTAGATCACCGCCACGTCCGGGTTGATCGCCCGGGCCCGCCGCGCGACATCGAAGCCGTTTTCCTCTGACGACAGGTTCAGATCGACCACCAGGCCGTCCAGTTCGGCGCCGTTCTCCTCCAACTGACCGCGCGCGCTTTCGGGGTCGCAGGCCATCAGAACCTCGAATCCCGCCCGGCTCAGCTCCGCTTCGAGCGTGAACAGCACGAGGGTCTCATCTTCGACAACCAGAACACGCATGTGAACCTCTTGTCAGGCGGCCGCGCCGGACGGCGCCCAGGCGGGATGGTTACGGGAAAACTGGAAACAGAAGGTCAGGGCCTTTTCACGTCGGCGGATCATCCATTCGCCCTGGAACTCGTGACGAACGGCGTGGTCGATCAGGCGTCGGCCGAAATCATCGCCCTCGGCCCAGGGGGCGGCCCCAGGATCAGCCCCAGAATCACTGCCGGCGCAGACTCTCCAGACCAGACGGACCCTCCGCGTATCACTGTGTGCCCGGATTCGCACAGAAGTCGAAGGCGACGCCCCGAGGGTCGCCGACACCTGCAACAGCTCATGGAACACCAGACCCAGGCTGACCGCCGAGCGGGGCGATACGGTCGGCGCCGCGCCCTGAAACACGGGATCGCCCTGTCGGGCCGACCGGGCGACGGACAGAATCAGGGCCGCCATCGGCAGGTCGGGCCCCGCGCGGTTCAGCAGCGAATGGATGGCCGAAAGCGCGGACAGACGCGATGCGAAGGCGGACTGGAACGCCTCCAGGGACGTGGCGCGCGCGGCGCTCTGTTCCGCCAGGGCCAGAACCACCGCCAGGATGTTGCCCTGGCGATGGGCGAGTTCTTCCCTGAGAAAGCGCTGGGCCGCCTGGGCGCGTATCTGCTCGGTCACGTCCTGGCCGCGGCAGAATATGGCCTCCACCTGGCCGTCTTCATTGGTCAGCGGCTGGAGCGTCAGGTCCAGGAAGCGATCCTCGACGCCCTGCGCCGTCATCATGCGGATGGACAGGGCGCGGGCAGTGAAGGGACGGGCGTCGGCCCGCACCGCATCCAGATGGACCAGGATGGCGCGGCCCTGCTCCGACTGGACGATGTCCCGAAGCGATCGGCCCAGCAACTGCGCAGGCCCGGCCGCCCGTCTGAGCGCGGGATTAATCAGCTCAAAGACATGATCGGGCCCGACCACCAGCGACATCAGGTCCGGCGCCTGGTCGAACATCTGGCTCAGGCGCCGCCGTTCGGCCCAGATCAGCGAATCTCCGGGGGCGGGTTCGTGAGGCGCGGTTGTGTCGGGAGCCGGACCCCGGTCTTCCGTCCAGGCCGCCGTAACGTCGCGCGCCGTCAGCAACAGCCGCGCACCCCCCGCCATGTCGACGGGCGCCGCCGAAAGGCTCCACCAGGCCTCTTGCGGCAGATCCGTCCGATCCTTCTGGACGTCATAGCGAAAGACCGGCGGCCGGACGACGGTTCGCGTCCGCAACGCCTGGCGAACCGCATCCAGGACGATGCGCCGCCCGGCCGCGCGCCCGGCGTCCTGGCCCATCAGACCGGTGGACAGGGGCTGGCCGACCAGCGGTCCGGCTTCGTCCGGCGTGGCCGCGCGGAACGCGGCGTTGGCGAACAGAATGGTCTGATCGGACGACAACAGGATCTGGATGTCCGGGGACGCATCCAGAACCGCGGCGAGTTCAGACGACGAAGTATAGTCGACGGCGAGCGCCGCCGTCGTCCTCATCTCACCCCCGCTGTCAGCCGACTCACCCTTCCCATTCGTCCAGCCTACACCGGATAACGACGTTTTCCCACGAGACAAGGCATGACACCGGTAGCGAAAATCATGCGCAGTGACCCAAAATGGGCCGCTAACGCTGATGGAGAAGCGGTGTTATTTCGATTTTGGTAAGGACTGGTCGCGTTATCTGCGACCTGTAGTAAGCGTATATCTTTTGCGTAGATCCATATTTCACAAGTAGAATACTGAGTGAGGTTCATTTTGCGTTCTGTGTATTTCAAGGCCGCCTGTATTGCGGCTGTATCTTCGGTCGTGACTACAGCATTTTATCCCACAAATGCTGAAGCTCAGGCGTCTTCCCCCGCCATCGACTGGTCAGCGGAAATCGGCGTCGCGACGGAATACGTCGGGAAAGGCCTGGGCAAAAGCGATGGTGATCCCAGCATCTTCGCCGGCGTCCAGGCCACTCGCGGCGCCTTCTACGCCAAGGTCTGGGTGTCCAGCGCCGACCTGTCGCAGGGCTCCAACGCCGAGATCGTGTCCTCGGTCGGCTACAGGACCCGCTGGGCCGGCAACGGACTGAACGTCTCGCTGGTCAACCGCGACCTGCCGGGCACCCGCGCCGGCGTGGACGGCAACTACTTCGAATTCCAGACGGACGTGTCGCGCCGGATCGGTCCCGTGAACACCCGTCTGCGCGTGAACTACACCCCGGACGGCTTCGCCGCGACCGAGGAGGCCTGGTGGATCGAACTGAACGGTTCGGTGAACGTGACCGAGGCCACCCGCGTCAGCAGCGCCTTCGCCAACCGCGCGGCCGAGAACGGCGCCGACTACAACGCCTGGAACGTGGGCGTGACCCACACCCTGGTCGAAAACCTGGCCCTGGACGTGCGCTGGTACGACACCGACGCCCACTTCCGCGGTGCCCGCTACGACGGCCGCCTGATGGCCGCGCTGACCGCTTCCTTCTGACATCCCCCGAGACACGGCGGCGACCCCGCTCGAAGACCCCCTGAAAGGCAGTTCCCGTGAACCTGAACAATCTCAAGATCGGTCAAAAACTGGCTCTGTCGTTCCTGACCGTGGTGCTCGCCATCGTGGCCATGGGCGCCGCCGTGTATTTCAACATCGACGCCGTCGACCGGGCTCGCGTCGAGAACGGGCAGGCCAACCAGGCCATCCGGCTGACCCAGGAGGCCCAGTTCTACCTCGGCCGCCAGGAAAACAGCTTTCGGGGCTTCCTGATCTCGGGCGACCGATACTACCTGGACCGGCTGGATGCTCACCGGGCGAACTTCAAGCTTCGGCTGGACGGGCTCCGGGAATTCCAGGATGGATCCGGCGATGGTCTCGCCGTGATCGACGGGGTGGAGGCCGCCGGCGACGAGTGGTTCGTCAATGTGGTGGAGATCGGCGCGGCCCTTGCGGCCGATCCCGCCACCCACCGCCAGGCCACCGACATGGTGGGTCGTGAGGGGGTCGCCGACACCTTCATCGAACGCGCCGAGGAGGGCATGGATGCGCTGATCGAGCGCGAGGAGACGTCCCTGGCGGCCAGCCGCGCCGAGCAGGTTCGCGCCAGCGCCACCGCCCTGATCGTCCTGGCCGCAGGCATCGGCTCGGCGATGCTGATCTCCATCGCCCTGGGCGTCGTCCTGGCGCGGGTGATCGCCAAGCCGGTCGTTTCCATGACCAATGTGATGCGCAAGCTGGCCGGCGGCGACAAGACCGTCGAGGTGCCGGGAACCGGCCGCAAGGACGAGATCGGCCAGATGGCCGGCGCCGTTCTGGCCTTCAAGGAGGCCGCCATCGCCAACGAGCGCCTGGAGAACGAGGCCGCCGACCAGCGCCGCATGGCCGAGGAGGAGCGCACCCGCGCCGAGGCCGAACGCGCCGAGGCCGCTCGTCAGCAGGCCGGCGTGGTCGCCGCCCTGGCCGAGGGCCTGGAGCAGTTGAGCAAGGGCAATCTGACCTATCGCCTGACCCAGACCTTCCCCGAAGACTATGTGAAGCTGCAGAGCGATTTCAACGCCGCCATCGGCCAGTTGAAGGAGGCCATGACCACCGTGGTGGTCAATGTGGCCGCCATCCGCTCGGGCGCCGGCGAGATCAGCCAGGCCGCCGACGACCTGTCGCGCCGCACCGAGCAGCAGGCCGCCAGTCTGGAGGAGACCGCCGCCGCCCTGGACCAGATCACCGCCACAGTGCGCCGCACCGCCTCGGGCGCCGGCCAGTGCTCGGACGTGGTGCAGGCCGCGCGCGGCGACGCCCAGAAGAGCGGCGAGATCGTCCGCGACGCCGTGGGCGCCATGAGCGCGATCGAGCAGTCCTCGAACCAGATCAGCCAGATCATCGGCGTGATCGACGAGATCGCCTTCCAGACCAACCTGTTGGCCCTGAACGCCGGGGTCGAGGCGGCCCGGGCGGGCGAGGCGGGACGCGGCTTCGCGGTCGTCGCCTCCGAGGTGCGAGCCCTGGCCCAGCGCTCGGCCGACGCGGCCAAGGAGATCAAGACCCTGATCTCGTCCTCGGGCGCCCAGGTCGGAAACGGCGTCAGCCTGGTCGGCCAGACCGGCGAGGCCCTGAACCGGATCGTGGAGCGCGTGGCCGAGATCGACGGGCTGGTGTCCGAGATCGCCGCTTCGGCCCAGGAGCAGGCCACCGGCCTGCAGCAGGTCAACACCGCCGTCAATCAGATGGACCAGGTGACCCAGCAGAACGCCGCCATGGTCGAGGAATCCACCGCCGCCAGCCATTCGCTGGCCCAGGAGGCGGACGTGCTGAACCAGTCGGTCTCGCGTTTCGAGATCGGGGAACAGGACCGTGCCGCCGCGACGCCGGCGCCTGTCGCGCCCAAACCTTCCACTGTCCAGCGCACCGTCACGGCCCTGAAGGCCATGGGCGCCGGCGGCGCGGCCCGCAAGCTGGAGACCGTGGCCGCCGAAGACGGCTGGGAGGAATTCTGATGACGGCCCTGGCCTTGCCGACGGTGCTGGACATCCGCGCCGCCGGGCCCTTGCGGGACGATCTGCTGGCCCGGCGCGGGTCGGACATCGTCCTGGACGGCGGCGAGGTGGAGCGGGTCGGCGGCCTGTGCCTGCAGGTGCTCATCAGCGCCCGGAAGACCTGGGCGGCGGACGGCAAGGCGTTTTCGCTGACGCCCGCGTCCGACGCCATGAACGAGCAACTGGCGGCCTATGGCTGCGCGGACCTGAACACCGATCCCGTGGGGGCGACAGGATGAAGACCGTACTGACCGTCGACGATTCACGCACCATGCGCGACATGCTGCTGATGGCGCTCAAGGACGCCGGCTACAACGTCATCCAGGCCGAGGACGGCGTGCATGGGCTGGAGACCCTGAAGGCGCACGGCGCCGACGTGGTCATCACCGACATCAACATGCCCCGGATGGACGGCTTCGGCTTCATCGAGGGCATGCGGGCCGAGCCGGAGCATCGCGGCACGCCGATCCTGGTCCTGACCACCGAAAGCGACACGGCCAAGAAGCAGCGCGCCCGCGATGCGGGGGCGACCGGCTGGATCGTCAAGCCGTTCGACCCGGTCAAGCTGGTGGACGCGGTCCGCCGGGTCGCGGCCTGAACGGGAGCGCGTGATGACCGACGATCCCTTCGAGGCGATCAAGGCGACCTTCTTCCAGGAGTGCGAGGAGTTGCTGGCCGATCTGGAAAGCGGCCTCCTGGCGCTGGAGAACGGCGAGGGCGACGACGAGACGATCAACGCCGTGTTCCGGGCCGTGCATTCGGTCAAGGGCGGCGCCGGGGCGTTCGGCATGGATGCGCTGGTGCGCTTCGCCCATGTCTTCGAGACCCTGCTGGATGAGCTGCGCGCGGGCCGCAAGCCCTGCGACGACGCCACGATCAAGACCCTGCTGCGCGCCTCGGACGTGCTGAACGACCATGTGGCCGCCGCGCGCGGCGCGGGCGCGCCGGTTGACGAGGCGCGCTCGGCGGGCCTGGTCGCCGAGCTGGAGACCCTGACGCATGGCGAGGCGGCGCCGGCCGCCGTCGCGCCCGAGGCCGAGGCGGATGAGGACGAGTTCGGTTTCCGGCCGGTGCAGTTCGACCCGATGGACCTGGCGCCCGTCGCGGCGCCAGGCGGGGACTGGCGCATCGTGTTCCGCCCCAACGCGGCGCTCTACGCCAAGGCCAATGACGCGGGCCTGATCCTGCGCGAACTGGCCCGGCTGGGCGACTGCGCGGTGGAGATGGACGACAGCGGCGTGCCGGCGCTGGACGCCCTGGAGCCGGAGGAGGGCTGCCTCAGCTGGACCATCCGCCTTTCCGGCGCGGTGGACGAGGCGGCGATCCGCGAGGTGTTCGAGTTCGTCGACGGCGACTGTGACCTGGCCATTCTGCGCGACGAGGCGGACGCCGTGTTCGCCGTGTCAGAGGCGGCGCCCGAACCCGATCTGGACATCGCCGCCCTGCTGGCCGCCGCTCAGGCGCCGGTGCAGCCCGAGCCCGAACCCGCCACGCCCGCGCCCGAACCGGCGCCGGCCCCGGTCGCCGAGATGAAGGCGCCGCCGTCCGCGCCCGCCAATGCACCCGCCCAGCCCGCTACGCAGACCCCCGTGACCATCCGCGTCGACCTGGACCGGGTGGATCGGCTCATCAACCTGGTGGGCGAACTGGTGATCCAGCAGGCCGTGCTGGCCCAGCGGGTGAGCGAGACCGCCATGATCCGCGCCACCGGCGTGGGGCAGGGGCTGGAGGATCTGGAGCTGCTGACGCGCGAGATCCAGGACAGCGTCATGGCCATCCGCGCCCAGCCGGTGAAGTCGGTGTTCCAGCGCATGCCGCGCCTGGTGCGCGAGGTCGCCCAGATGACCGGCAAGCAGGTGCGGCTGGTGACCGAGGGCGAGGCCACCGAGGTGGACAAGACCGTGGTCGAGCGCCTGGCCGAACCCATCACCCACATGCTGCGCAACGCCATCGACCATGGACTGGAAAGCCCGGAAAAACGTGTCGCCGCCGGAAAGCCCGCCGAGGGCCAGGTGCGCCTGGCCGCCCTGCACCGCTCGGGCCGCATCGTCATCGAAATTTCCGACGACGGCGCGGGGATCCACCGCGAGCGCGTGTTCGGCATCGCGGTCGAAAAGGGCCTGGTCGAGCCGGACGCCCAGCTGAGCGACGAACAGATCGACAATCTGATCTTCATGCCCGGCTTCTCGACCGCCGAGACCGTTTCGGACGTTTCGGGCCGGGGCGTGGGCATGGACGTGGTCAAGCGCTCGATCCAGTCGCTGGGCGGGCGCATCTCCATCGCCAGCCGGCCGGGCGAGGGCTCGACCTTCACCATGAGCCTGCCGCTGACCCTGGCGGTGCTGGACGGCATGGTGGTGTCCAGCACCGAACAGACCCTGGTCGCGCCCCTGGCCGCCATCGTCGAAAGCCTGACGCCGCGCGCCGAGGACATCCACCGGGTCGGCGGCCATACGCCGGTGATCCGGTTCCGCGAGGAATTCGTGCCGCTGGTGGACGTGGCCGCGACCCTGGGTTTCGGCACGGGGCCCGAGCCCGCCTCGAGCGGTGTGGCCGTGATCGTGGAGGCCGAGGGCGGCGCCAAGGCGGCCCTGCTGGTGGACGCCATCCAGGGCCAGCGCCAGGTGGTCATCAAGAGCCTCGAGACCAACTACCAGGCCATCGACGGCGTGGCCGCCGCCACCATCCTGGGCGACGGCCGCGTGGCCCTGATCCTCGATGTCGACGCCCTCGTCTCCAATACACGCCGCCCCGACTCTCGCGCCACGGCGCGCACCCCCGACCTCAAGCTGGCGAGCTGACCCATGACCGAAGCCAACATCCAGCCCGGCGCCCGGCGCGAACTGATCGCCTTCCGCATCGGCGAGCAGGAATTCTGCGTGGACATCATGGCCGTGCGCGAGATCCGGGGCTGGACCCCCGCCACGCCGCTGCCGCGCACGCCAGACTACATGAAGGGCGTCATCAACCTGCGCGGCGCGGTGCTGCCGATCATCGACCTGTCCGGCCGCTTCGGCCTGGGCGACACCGAGCCCAGCGCCCGCCATGTCATCATGGTGGTGCAGATCGACGGGCGCATGGTCGGCCTTCTGGTCGACGCGGTGTCCGACATCCTCCAGCTGACTGACGATCAGGTCCAGGCCACGCCCGACGTGGCGGCCGATGAGGTCAAGGCGTTCGTCAAGGGCATCTTCGCCATCGACGGCCGCATGATAAGCCTGATCGCCCTGGACCGCATCCTGCCGGCCGAGCCGGAGGCCGAAGCGGCATGAGCCAGACCGCCGACAGGGCGCGCCCGGCGAAGGCAGGCTCTCTGGTGCAGGGCGAATTCGTCTTCACTGCCGAGGATTTCCGCCACATCGCCCAGGTGCTGCACGCCCATGCCGGCATCGCCCTGACCGAGGCCAAGGCGGCCCTGGTCTATTCGCGGCTGGCCAAGCGGCTGCGGGCCCTGGGTCTGCGCAGCTTCCGCGACTATTGCGCCCTGATCGACGGGACCGAGGGGCTGGACGAGCGCCAGGCCATGTTCGCGGCCCTGACCACCAACGTCACCCGTTTCTACCGTGAACCGCACCACTTCGATCACCTGCGTGACAAGATCATGCCGGGCCTGGCCGAACGGGCGCGGCAGGGCGGGCGGGTGCGGCTGTGGTCCGCCGCCTGCTCGAACGGGCAGGAGCCCTATTCGATGGCCCTGACGGTGCTGTCGGTGCTGCCCGAGGCGGCCGATCTGGACGTGCGCATCCTGGCCACCGACATCGATCCGAATATGGTGGCCGAGGGCCGCCGGGGGCTCTATTCCGCCGAGGCGCTGGAGCCTGTGCCGGATGTCCAGCGCACACGCTGGTTCAAGCGCGAGACCGGCGGCGACCGGATGCTGTTCGCCGCCGCGCCGGAGCTGCGTCGGCTGGTCACTTTCAATGAGCTGAACCTGATCGGCGACTGGCCCATGAAGGGCCGGTTCGACGTGATCTTCTGCCGCAATGTGGTGATCTATTTCGACGACCAGACTCAGGAGACGGTCTGGAGCCGCTTCCTGCCGCTGATGAACCCCGGCGCCACCCTCTACATCGGCCATTCAGAGCGCGTGACCGGCCCCGCCGCCGAACGCCTGCGCACAAGCGGCCTGACCACCTATGAGGCCGCGCCATGACGGTGACGGTTCTGGTGGTGGACGATTCCCCGACCATGCGCGGCCTGATCTCGGCCGCCCTGAAGCGCGATCCGGAGATCGAGGTGCTGGGCACGGCGGGCGACCCGCTGGAGGCGCGCGAGGCCATCAAGCGCCTGAACCCCGACGTCATCACCCTGGACGTCGAGATGCCCAACATGAACGGGCTGGAGTTCCTGGAAAAGATCATGCGCCTGCGGCCGATGCCGGTGGTGATGGTCTCGACCCTGACCCAGGCCGGGGCGGACGTGACCCTGGCGGCGCTGGAGCTGGGCGCCGTGGACGCGGTGGGCAAACCCAGCGGCGGCGTCACCGCGCTGGAGGCCTTCGCCGACCTGCCCCAGAAGGTGAAAGCCGCCGCCGCCGCGCGCGTGCGCCCGGCGGGCGAGGCGAGGGGGCCGTCCGTGGACGCCGCCTGGCGCGCCCGGCCCGATCATGTGGTGGCCATCGGCGCCTCCACCGGCGGGGTCGAGGCCCTGATTACGATCCTGTCCGCCTTCCCGGCCAACTGCCCGCCCACGGTCATCACCCAGCATATGCCCGCCAGCTTCACCCGGAGCTTCGCGGCGCGGCTGGACAAGCTGTGCGCGGCTTCGGTCAAGGAAGCCGAGGACGGCGACGTGCTGCTGCCTGGCCGGATTTTCCTGGCCCCCGGCGGCGAGGCCCACCTGGAGGTGTCGCGCGGGTCGTCGCCGCGATGCCGGCTGCGCACCGGTGATACGGTCAGCGGCCATCGGCCCTCGGTGGACGTGCTGTTCGAATCCGTCGCCCGGCTGGATCAGAAGGCCGTGGGCGTGATCCTGACGGGCATGGGCCGCGACGGCGCGCAAGGGCTGCTGCACATGCGTCAGTCCGGCGCCCGCACCCTGGGTCAGGACGAGGCCACCAGCGTCGTCTACGGGATGCCGCGCGCCGCGCACGAACTGGGCGCCGTGGAGCGCCAGAAGCCGATCAGCCGCATCGGTCCCGCCATTCTCGACCTTGTCTCAGCCGCCTCCCCGGCCGCCCCCCAGATTTCAGAGATTCAGTGACATGCCCGCCGCTTCCGCCATCCAGACCCTGATCGTGGACGACCAACTGACCATGCGCAGCCTGATCCGCGCGAGCCTGCAACAGATCGGCGTGGTCAATCTGCGCGAGGCCGTCGACGGCGAGGAGGGCCTGCGCGCCATGATCGCCCAGCCCGCGCACTTGGTCATCTCGGACTTCAACATGCCCAACCTGGACGGACTGGGCCTGCTGCGCGCGATCCGCGCCCATCCGCCGACCAGCAAGGCGGCCTTCATCATGCTGACCGGGCGCGCCGACCGCGAACTGGTGCAGCGCGCCGTGCAGTTCGGCGTCAACAACTATCTCGTGAAGCCCTTCACCGCCGGTCAGCTGAAGGAGAAGATCGAGGGCGTCTTCGGCTCTCTGACATGACGGGCGCGGCGGCCTTCATGGATCGTCCGGCCTCGGTGCGTCTGCACGTCGGCCAGGGCGAGCATCTGATCTCGAGCGACCCCCAGGTCATGCTGACCACCATCCTGGGCTCATGCGTGGCCATGTGCCTGCGCGATCCGGTCGCCGGGATCGGCGGCATGAACCATTTCCTGCTGCCGTCGGGACGCGCGGACGGCGCCGACGAGGGCCGTCGCTACGGCGCCTACGCCATGGAGATCCTGATAAACGGCGTGCTGTCCGTCGGGGGACGCCGTGATCGGCTGGAGGCCAAGCTGTTCGGCGGCGGACGCATGTTCGACGGCCTGGCCGACGTCGGGCTCGCCAATGCCCGTTTCGCCGAGAAATTCCTGGCCGATGAAGGGATTCCGGTCATCGCCTCCAGCCTGCGCGGCCACGGCGCCCGGCGGGTGCAGTTCTGGCCGGTCACCGGACGCGCCCTGCAGAAGTCCGTCAGCGACCGTCCGGTGGAGCGTCCGGCTCCCGCGCCCGTCGAGACGTCCGGCGAACTGGAGCTGTTCTGATGAGCGCGGACGCCCGTTTCCTGGCCGCTCTCGCCGACGAACTGGCGCGCGGCCGCGCCATGGCCGAGGCGCTGGCGCCTCTGCTGTCGGCGGCGACGTCAGCGGATATGCCGGACGCCGTGGTCCGAGCCCAGGGCCTGGATCTGCTGGTCCAGCACCTGGACGCCCTGGCGGCCATGACCGCCCGGGTCGCCGAGGGAGACCCGCCCCGGGAGGCCGTGATCGCCGCGCCGCTGGGGGGCCTGGTGGAGCGCATGGGCGCCGCCCTGTCCGGGGAGGCCGCCCCTTCGAGCTTCCATCCTCCGCCTTCGGGCGACCTGATCCTGTTCGACTGATCCCATGAGCCGCGCCATCTCCCCTGAAATGCGGATCAACCTGGAGCGCACCGCCGCGCTCCTGATCAACGACAATCCGCAGGGCCTCGACATCCTCAGCTCCATCGTCCAGGGCTTCGGCCTGAAGGAGCAGATCAAATGCGCCTCGCCCGAGGATGCGCGCGCGGTCATCAAGCGCCGCTCCGTCGACCTGATCCTGGTCGAATGCGCCTCGGCCGCCGACAGCTGCGACCTGGTGCGCTGGCTGCGGCGCGAGGGGCCACAGACCAGCGCCTACACGCCGGTCATCATCCTGACCGGCCACGCCTCGGAAGGGTTCGTGGCCCAGAGCCGGAATTGCGGCGCCAGCTTCATCGTCGCCAAGCCGCTGACGCCCATGATTCTGCTGCAGCGAATCCTGTGGCTGACCCGGGACGAGCGCGAGTGGGTGGAGTGCGACACCTATGTCGGCCCCGACCGCCGGGTGCGCAACTACGGGCCGCCCCTGGGCATGGCCGGGCGGCGCGCCGGCGACCTGTCGGCCCATGTGGGCGCGGCGGTGGAAGCCAACATGGACCAGTCCGACATCGACATGCTGATGAAGCCGCAAAGGGTGGCCCTGTGACCGCCGGCTCCGACAAGCCCGCCCGCCTGTTCAAGGTCAGGCCCGCCATCGCCGACCAGATCCGCCTGCCGGGCGGCCGCAAGGTCGGCGAGGCCGTGGCCGCCGCCGACGCGGCCCTGGACGCGCATCGGGACCGCGCGGTGGAGGGGCTGATCCAGGGGGTCGAGCACCTGGAGGCCCTGTGCCGCGAACCGTCCGACGACGCCTTCGCCTCGATCTATCCCATCGCCTCGGCCCTGGTCGGCACGGCCGGGTTCTTCGAGACAGGCCCATTCTATCGCACCATCTACAGCCTGTGCGAACTGGCCGAGAAGCTGTCCGCCGCCGGGCGCCGGGATTGGTCTTCCGTCGAGGTCCATGTGCGGGCGCTGCGCCTGATCCTGACCACCGGCTTTCAGGACGGACCCGAGGCGCGGGCCATGCTGGAGGGTTTGACCGCCCTGGTGCGCAAGGCGGAGACGGCGCCATGACGCCCCGGACCGAGACGGCGCACGTTTTTCTGGATCGGTTCCAGGCGGTCGACGCGGCCTGACGCGATAAGCGGAGCTTTTGCGGGCGAACGGCGTTAACCTTCGGCATCAACCGGAGGCGCACATGAGCATTCGCACGACCCTGTCCGTTCTCACCGTCTCCTGCCTGGCCCTGACGCTTTCGGCTTGTTCGCGCGAGGCGGAGGCGCCGCCCGAACCGGTGGAGGACGCCGCCGCAGCCGAGGCGCCGCCCGCGCCCCGGATCAGCTACGCCTGTGAAAGCGGCCGGTCGCTGAACGTGCGCTATCTGGATTCCTCGAGCGCCGAGGTGGAATACCAGGATCAGACCTATGTGCTGCGGATCGCCCGCTCGGCCTCCGGTGCGCGCTATGCGGGATCGGGGCTGGAATGGTGGACGGCGGCGCGCGGCGACACCGAACACGCCACCCTCAGCCGCCTGGGCCCGAACGAAGAGGTGGGTTCGACGGTGCTGGAGCGCTGCTCGCGGCCGGCCAGCACGGTGCTGCCGCCGCCCGCGCCGGGCGAGACGGACGTTGAAACGGACGAGACGGCCGGCGTGACCGCCACGAACGGCGCGCCGCCGTGCCGGGGACCGGCGCTGTCGCTGGCGCGGGAATCCAGCGAGGGCGCGGCGGGCAGCCGGTTCGTGACCCTGTCGCTGACCAATGAAGGGACCGCGCCGTGCAGCCTGACGGGTCATCCCGGGCTGGAGCTGAGAGACGGGCAGGGGCGTCCGCTTTCGGCCGTGCGGGTGGTGCGGGAGGCCGGCGGCTATTACAGCGGCGGCCGCGAGCCCGGGCCGGTGAGGTTGGCGCCCGGCGCCAGGGCCTGGTTCGACCTGGCCTACAGCGCCCTGCCGCACGAGGACATCGGCGAAACCCAGTGCCCGACCGTCGCGCGCGTCGTGGCCCACGCGCCGGATGACAGCGCCGACATTCCTCTGGACCTGGAGCTTCAGCCCTGCGGCCGCCAGGTGCGCGTGACCCCGGTGCGGCCGGTGGCGGACGGCGTGGCGGCGGACTGACGGCGGGTGGCCAGGGACGCGGATTCGGCGTAACTCGCGCAGGAATGAATCCGCGACCCCGGAGGAAGCATGACCGCGCAATTCCATACCCGTGTCCGGGCCGAGCTTGAGAGCATCGACGCCCAGGGACTGACCAAGCCGGAGCGGGTGATTGCTTCGCGCCAGGGGCCGGTCATCACGGTCGGCGGGCGCGAGGTTCTGAACTTCTGCGCCAACAACTACCTGGGCCTGGGCGGCGAAGACCGGGTGGCGCGGGCCGGGATCGCGGCGACCGAGCGCTGGGGTTCGGGCACGGCCAGCGTGCGGTTCATCTGCGGCACGCTGGAGATCCACAAGGAGCTTGAGGCGGCCATCGCGGACTATCTGGGCTTCGAGGACGCGATCCTGTTCGCCGCCGCCTTCGACGCCAACGGCGGGATCTTCGAGCCGCTGTTCGGGGAAGAGGACGCCATCGTCTCCGACAGCCTGAACCATGCCTCGATCATCGACGGCGTGCGGCTGTGCAAGGCCAAGCGGTATCGGTTCGCCAACTCCGACATGGACGAACTGGAGGCGCGGCTGAAGGAGGCGCGGGCCGCCGGGGCGCGCGACATCATCATCGCCACCGACGGCGCCTTCTCCATGGACGGATACATCGCCCGGCTGAAGGACATCCGGGCGCTGGCGGACAAGTATGATGCGCTCGTCATGGTCGACGATTGCCACGCCACGGGCTTCCTGGGGCCGAAGGGCCGGGGCTCGTTCGCCCATCACGGGGTCCAGGTGGATTTCGTCACCGGCACCTTCGGCAAGGCGCTGGGCGGGGCCATGGGCGGTTTCATCTGCGCCACGGCCGAGGTGGTGCAGCTGCTGAAACAGCGGGCGCGGCCCTATCTGTTCTCCAACGCCCTGTCGCCCGCGGTGTGCGGGTCCAGCCTGGAGGCCATCCGCATCGCGCAAGGCGACGAGGGCGACCGGCTGCGCGACCAGCTGACCGCCAACGCCGCGCGGTTCCGGGGTGCCATGTCCGAGGCGGGGTTCGACCTTTTGCCCGGCGAGCACCCCATCATCCCGGTGATGCTGGGCGACGCCAAGCTGGCCCAGGATTTCGCCGCGCGGATGCTGGAGCTGGGGGTCTATGTGATCGGGTTTTCGTTCCCGGTGGTCCCGCGCGGCGCCGCGCGCATCCGCACCCAGATGTCGGCGGCCCACACGTTCGCGCATATAGACAAGGCGGTGGACGCCTTCACCACGGCGGGGCGGGAGCTTGGGGTGATCTGATGCAAGCGATGAAGCGCTTTGCGGGTTCGTACGTGGTCTACGACGAAAGCAACGCAGCATTTCTGGAGCATTTGGAGACGAAGAATTGGGCAGCGGTTGGTGTTTATCGCTGGAATGGGCAATTCAAGGGTCACCTGATCGGACATTTTAACTCTCGTGCACAAGCGGAGAGAGCCATTTATTCCGCCTTTGTCCGTCCAGTATGGCCAAAGCGTTATGACATGCGGATGAGTGAACTATTGGACCGCCGTGCGCACATGGAAGTGCTAGCAAGCGTTGGATTAGGATAAATCGATGACCGGAACCATGAAGGCCCTCGCCAAGACTCGTCCGGCCGAAGGGCTGGAGCTGATCGAGGCGCCGATTCCGACAGCGGGCGACGAGGACGTGCTGATCCGGGTGCACCGGGCCTCGGTCTGCGGCACCGACATCCACATCTGGAACTGGGACGAGTGGAGCCAGAAGAACGTCCCAGTCCCCATGATTACCGGCCATGAGTTCGCCGGAGAGATCGTGGCGGTGGGCAAGGACGTGGACCGGCCGCTGAAGATCGGCCAGCGCGTCTCGGCGGAAGGCCATGTCATCGATCTGAACTCCGAGGCCGCCCGCGCGGGGCATTTCCACCTCGACCCGGCCACGCGCGGCATCGGGGTGAACCGCCAGGGCGCCTTCGCGGAATATGTGACGGCGCCGGCCTTCAACGTCATCGAGCTGCCCGACGAGGTGCCCTATGAGATCGGCTCGATCCTGGACCCGTTCGGCAACGCCGTGCACACCGCCCAGCAATTCGACCTCCTGGGCGAGGACGTTCTGGTCACCGGCGCCGGGCCCATCGGCATGATGGCGGCGGCGGTGGCGCGCCATGCGGGCGCCCGCACCGTGGTGCTGACCGACATCAACGACTTCCGTCTGGAACTGGCCCGGAAGGTCGCGCCGGGGGTGCGCACAGTGAATACGACCAAGGAAGACCTGCACGACGTCATCCACGAACTGGGCATGAAGGTGGGCTTCGACGTGGCGCTGGAGATGTCCGGTTCGCCTGTGGCGTTCAGGCAGTGCGTGGACACCCTGATCATGGGCGGCGGCATCGCCATGCTGGGCATTCCGTCCCGGCCCATGGAGACGGACTGGGGCGCCATCATCCTGAAGGCCCTGACCATCAAGGGCGTCTATGGGCGCGAGATGTTCACCACCTGGCGCAAGATGCTGGGCCTGCTGAAGGCCGGGCTGGACCTGACGCCCCTCATCACCCACCGCCTGCCCTATGAGCGCTTCGAGGAAGGCTTCGAGGCCATGAAGTCGGGCCAGTCGGGCAAGGTGGTTCTGGACTGGTCCAAGGCGGCCTGACGCTCCATTTTCCTCCCCGCTCGCGGGGAGGGGGACCGCGCGGGCGACTTCAGCCCGCGTGGTGGAGGGGGCGGCTCGGTGTTTACGGAACGAGTCGCCAAGCCTTTTCTGTCAGCGCCGTCCCCTCCGTCACGGGCGCTGAGTCGCGCCCGCGCCACCTCCCCATGAAATGGGGAGGAGAAATCAGGACGTGCGGCGCCAGTCTTCCGGTGCGGTGAAGCCGTGGGCCCAGGCGCCGGCGTTCTCGCGGCGGGCGGCCCGTTCCTCCAGCAGGTAGCGGTGGGAATAGCGGGTGTAGGCGACGGCGTGGCCTTGCCGCACCTGGGCCGCGCCCAGATCCTGGCCGCCCGCCTCGCAGATGGCGACGATGCGGCGGTAGCGGTCCCGGTCCATTTCGGCGCAGCTGACGATGCGGCCGCCGACCAGATTGCGAAGGGCGTTCGCGGACGCCTGGCCGCAGGGGTTGGTCCCGCACATCTGGCGCATCTCGAAGGCGTCCACGCCGTGCAGACGGATACGGTGTCCGCTGATCACCAGTCCGTCCCCGTCGACGACGCGGGCATGGCCGGAGATGTCGGCGGGCGGCGTGGGAACCGACAGGTCGGCGGTCAGGGCCGTGTCCACCCAGCCCGGCTTCAGGATCACCACGACGGCCAGGACGGCGGCGACGATCACGCCCCGCTCGAGCGCGCTCAGGCGGCGGAAACGGCGGCGGGGCTGAAAGACGCGGCTCATCCGGTCAGGATGACCGCGACGTGGTTACGGGGACGTCAGCAGGGATGGTGAATGCGGCGGGACCACGTTTTCCTCCCCGCTCGCGGGGAGGGGAACCGCGCGGGCGACTTCAGCCCGCGTGGTGGAGGGGGCGGCTCGGTGTCCGCCTCATGAAACACCAATCCCTTTCCGCCCGCGCCGCCCCCTCCGTCACGGGCGCTGAGTCGCGCCCGCGCCACCTCCCCATGAAATGGGGAGGAGAGGGAGGCTGTTTGTCCTTAAGCCATTTCGGGCTTGCGGGCGCCGGAGCGGTTGCGGCGGCGGCGCTTGATCTTGAAGTCGCCTTCCACCGGTGGCTTGGGCGCACGTTCGCCGGCCATGGGATCATAGGCCGGACGGGCGGGCTGGGCGCGTTCGGTGGACTGGGCGCCGGGCTTGCCGCGACCGCGAACGCGGTGGGGCTGGCCCTTGCCGCCTTCGGGACGCACGCCGTCGCGGTGCGGATTGCGCGAGCGGTTGCGGCCGCCGGGGCCGCGACCCTCGCCGCGCGAACGCTCGTCGCCTTCGGGCATGGTGGGCTTCTTCTTGACGCCCGCAGCCATGATGGAGGCGTCCAGCGCCGCCAGGGCCTTGTCGTTGCGGCGGTCCCAGCTCTTGATCTTCTGGCGGGTGACCTTCTCGATGTCGCGCAGCAGCTTCATCTCGTCCGGCGCCACGAAGCTGATGGCCGAGCCGTCGGCGCCGGCGCGCGCGGTGCGGCCGATGCGGTGGACATAGGCTTCGGGCACGAAGGGCAGCTCGAAGTTCACCACGTGCGAAACGCCGTCCACGTCGATGCCGCGCGCGGCGATGTCGGTGGCCACCAGCACCCGAAGCTTGCCGGCCTTGAAGGCGGCCAGGGTGCGTTCGCGCTGAGACTGGCTCTTGTTGCCGTGGATGGCGCCGGCCTCGACGCCGCCGGCCTCGAGGTAGGCGGCGACCTTGTCCGCGCCGTGCTTGGTCTTGGTGAAGACCAGGCAGCGGGTCATGGCCGGATCGGCGAACATTTCGGACAACAGGGCGCGCTTCTTGCCCTGTTCGATGATGATGACGCTCTGCCGGATGCGCTCGACGGTGGTGGCCTGGGGCGTGACCTGGACCTTCACCGGATCCTTGAGCAGTTCGCCGGCCAGCTTGCCGATTTCGCCCGGCATGGTGGCCGAGAAAAACAGATTCTGGCGCCGCGCGGTCATGCGCGAAACCACCTGACGGATCGGCTTGACGAAGCCCAGGTCCAGCATCTGGTCGGCCTCGTCCAGCACGAAGATCTCGACGGTGGACAGGTCCAGGGTCTTTTGTTGCACGTGGTCCAGCAGGCGGCCGGGGGTGGCCACCAGCACGTCCAGGCCCTGTTGCAGGGCGCGCTCCTGCGGGCCGTATTTCACGCCGCCGAAGATCACGGCGACGCGGAAGCCCAGATGGGCGCCGTAGGCCTTGAAGCTGTCGGCGATCTGGCTGGCCAGCTCGCGGGTGGGGGAAAGGATCAGGGCGCGCGTCGTGCGCGGCACGGGCGCCTTACGGTCCGCCGCCAGCCGGTGCAGGATCGGCAGGGCGAAGGCGGCGGTCTTGCCGGTGCCCGTCTGGGCGATGCCCAGCAGATCCTTGCCCTTCATGACGTCGGGAATGGCCTGGGCCTGGATGGGGGTGGGGGTGTGATAGCCTTCGCTGGTCAGCGCCTGGAGCAGGGCCGGGTTCAGGCCCATGTCGGCGAAGGTCATGTCAGTCTTGGTCAAAGTCGTTCTTTCGCATGTGCGGCGGCGCGCATCGACCGGGCTGAAACGCCGAAAGGCCGCGCGCCGCCAGTCCCGGAGGATGTCCGGGCTTGGATCGGGCGCCGCCCCGCGTGTCCGGGCAGCGAATGAATCTTGAATGAGCCGGCCGCTTCTACAGTCAGGTCTTTCGTTATGAAGACCCACACGCGCTGGAGCGCACCGGAAATCGCGTTTGTGCGATGCGCGGCTAGATGGGCGTCAATTGCGGCGGGGTCAAGGCCGGGCGCCGGCTATTTCCTGCGCCGTTTCAGTTTCACCGGGGCGTGGGCCAGGCGCAGCAGGTTCGCCGCGCCGGGGGCGCCGAAGGGGGTGCCCGCCAGGATCAGCACCCGCTGGCCCGGCTCGGCCAGTCCGTACAGCATGGCGCTCTCCACCGCGTCGTCGGTCACCTGCTCCAGCGAATCCGGCTGGCGGCCCAGGCGCGGCTCCAGCCCCCAGACCAGGGCCAGGCGGCGGGCGGTGTCCGGATTGGGCGTCAGCGCCAGGATCGGTTGCAGCGGCCGTTCGCGCGCCATGCGCCGGGCGGTGCCGCCCAGGGTCGTGAACACCACCATACAGGCGGTGGAGGACGCCTCGGCCGCCTTCCTCGCCGCCGCCACCAGGGCGTCCACATCGTGCTCGTCCATGCCCGCGTGCTCGGCGTCCATCAGACCGGGCCATACGGGATCGCGCTCCACCCGCTCGATGATGCGGTTCATGATGGTGACGGATTCCAGCGGATAATCGCCCGAGGCGGTCTCGGCCGACAGCATCAGGGCGTCGGCGCCCTCATAGACCGCATTGGCCACGTCCGACGCCTCGGCCCGGGTCGGGGCGGGGGCGCTGGTCATGGATTCCAGCATCTGGGTGGCGACAATGGCGGGCACGCCGCGCTGGCGGGCCATGCGCAGGATCTGCTTCTGGGCCACCGGCACCTCCTCGGGGTCCAGCTCGACCCCCAGGTCGCCGCGCGCCACCATCACCCCGTCCGAATAGTCCAGGATCGCGCCCAACTCGGCGAGGGCGGCGGGTTTCTCGATCTTGGCCAGGCACGCCGCCTTGCCGTCCACCAGCCGTTTCAGCTCGGCCATGTCCTCGGCCTTCTGGACGAACGACAGGGCGACCCAGTCCACCCCGATGCGCAGAGCGAAGGCCAGATCCTCGCGGTCCTTGGGCGTCAGGGCCGAAACGGGGATCACCGCCTGGGGCACGGCCACGCCCTTGCGGTCCGACAGCTTCGAGCCGCTGAGCACCTCCACCTCGGCCCAGTCGTCGCCGCGTTTCAGAACCTTCAGCCGCACCCGCCCGTCGTCCAGCAGCAGCAGATGATCCGGCTTCAGGGCCTTGAAGATCTCCGGATGCGGCATGCAGACGCGAGCTTCGTCGCCGGGCGTCTCGTCCAGGTCCAGGCGAATGCGCCGGCCGGGCGTGATCTCGATCTCCACGTCGCGGAACCGGCCCAGCCGCAGTTTGGGCCCCTGCAGGTCGGCCAGCACGCCCAGCGGGCGTTGCAGCGCCAGTTCCGCCCCCCGCACGGCCTTCAGCGCGGCGGCGTGGTCCTCGTGCGAGCCGTGGCTGAAATTCAGGCGGAACACGTCCACCCCCGCCTGAGCCAGGGCCTTGACCATGCCGGGGGCGCGGCTTGCGGGGCCGAGGGTGGCGAGGATGCGCGCGCGCCGGGCTCTGATCATGCGGATTCCGTGGACGAAGAAGGCAGTCTGCCTCTTGTGCCGAGGAATCCGGCCGGGTGGAAGGCGAGGCCCTCACGCGAAACATGATGTTATGGTTGTCTTCAGTCCCTCGCCGGGCAGACCGGCCCGTCGGCCCAGCCCAGTTCCAGGCAGCGACCGTCGATTTCACCCTCGGGCTCCACCCCGACCACGGCGGCGAGCGTCGGGGCGATGTCCACCGTGCGGATGGGCCAGAAGCGTTCCTGCCCCTGCTGTGAACCCGTGCGCCAGAAGATGATCGGCACGCGCCGGTCGTAATCCCACGGCGATCCATGGCTGGCGATCGTGCCGCCGATGCGGGCGCCGCCGTTATAGAAGGGGCGCCAGGCGCGCAGGATGTCGGGCGAGCGCCCCGGCGTGGTCGAAAGGCGCAGTCTCTCGCGCAGGGTCAGCAGTTCCGGGTTCGGCTCGGTCGGGATCGGTTCGGCCAGCAGCTCGTCGCGCGCCACCGCCAGGGCCACCAGCGGGTCGGCGTTCAGCATCTCGACCGCCGCCTCTACGATCTGACCGCGCAGAGGCTCGGCCAGGCCGACCCCGTCCGTGTCCGTGACGATTATCCCCCTGGCCGAGGCGCGCAACGGATTGAAGTCCAGGTCGAACCGCTCACGCAGGGCGGCGTTGACCCGCGCGTCCAGGCCGCCGTCGCCGCGCCGGGCGTCGGGATTGTCGTGGGCGATCATGCGTTCGGCCATGTCGGAGCCCCCATGGTCGGCGGTCAGGACCAGCGCCACGCCGCCGGGAAGGGCGTCCAGCCGGGCCAGGAATTCGCCCAGGGCCGCGTCGAGCCGCAGCAGCTGTTCGCACATCTCCGGACCCTGGGTTCCGAGGCGGTGGCCGATGCGGTCGGTGCCGGACAGGCTGACGCCCAGCACGTCGGTGACGCCCCGGCGGCCCAGTTGCAAGGCATCCAGCAGATGTCCGGCCGCCGCCAGGACGGCCTCGTCAAACAGCGGCGAGGTGTCCGGCGAAAACCTCTCGGGCGGCAGGTCGGAACGGAATGTCTCGCCGCCGATGATCCAGTCCGCCGCCAGGGCGCGGCACTGTTCATGCTGATAATCCCAGCCCAGACCGCCTTGCGAAAGCGCCTCGGCCAGTTCGGCGTTGAAGGCGGCCATGGGCGCCAGGCGCGCCTCGGCCGACTGGCCCGGCGTCACATGGGTGGTCAGGCCCGTCTCGGTGAACCAGAAGGCGCCGTCGTCGTTCTGGCCCGCCAGGGTGATGGCTCCCCGGTCCTTGCCCGACACGGCCACGCTGAGGCTTTCGGGGCTGATCGTCTTGAGCCAGTCGCCCAGGGTCGTGGCGCCCATCTGGCGCGGTCCCACCAGCCCGTTGTCGCTTTCGCCGCCATGGGCCAGCGTGTTTTCCGGCGCGGCCAGGCAATAGGCCTCCTCGCCCGTCGTGGTGTCGATCCAGTCGTTGGCGATGACGCCGTTGCGCGCCGGGTGGGTTCCGGTCAGCACGGTGGCGTGGCCGGCGCAGGTCACGGTCACCCCGTGGCTCTGATAGCCGTTGATGTGCACCAGCCCTTCTTCGGCCAGGCGGCGCAGGCCGTGACGGAAGTGCGGCCGATACTGATTGAACAGATTGGCGCTGAGCTGGTCCACCACCACGGCCACGACCAGGGCCGGGGGCTGGTCCTCGCCGGTCTGGTCCTCGCCGGTCTGGGCGGCGGCGGGCGCCGCAGCGAGGGCGAGCGCGGTGGCGGCGGCGAGCAATCTGTTCACGGTCATATCCCCGATGGTTCGGCCGCTTCTAACGCCCTCGCCTGACAGATCAATGACGCGCCCGCGCGCCAGGGGCGAATGGCGCTGGAGATGGTGCGAGCGGCGGGGATCGAACCCGCATGGCCTGCGGCCGAGGGATTTTAAGTCCCTTGCGTCTACCAATTCCGCCACGCTCGCGTCGGTTTGACCCGTAGCCGCTTCGCCGCGCGCCGTCGAGATTTTGGGTAGTGTCTCAGTTTGAAATCCGGCCTGATTGACAGGCATGGCGTTCAGGCGATGGCGGCCCCATAATGTGGTCATGGTTGAAGTCATCCATCTTAAGTCGGGCGAACAGCCCCCTACCGACGCCAAGTTTCTGCTCATTCAGTGGAAGCCGGGGGAAGGCAGTCATACAGAAGCGCACTCGCTCGGCGTAACCCAGAGAGTGCCGGAACACCTCTGGGATTTCATGGTCGGCGACGCGGTGGGGGCCGCTGAGCGTATGGGGTTCTCCAAGGTCTATATCCAGGGCAAGCCCGATGCCTAAGGGACCACGCGGAGAGAAACGCCTTGGCGACGTGATCGGCGCAGCCATCATGGTGGCGAAGATCGCCACGGGCGAGGTTGAGGATACCACCGACGCCGAGAAAGGTGTCGCGGCCGAATCTGGACGACACGGACCGGCTGTGGTCGTTGGAGGACATTGTGGCCCGGATCGATGCGGCGGCTCCGAAGCCCGGCAAGCGCGGCCCTTATAAAAAGCGCGGGGCCGATATTTCAAACTGAGACACTACCAGATTTTGGCTCGGCCTTGCTTTCGCCGCCGTTATCCCTCACCTTGGGTCCGTCGATCTCTGTGCGTAACGCCCCGTTCTTCCATGCGACGCATCGAGGCCAGCCGTTTCCATTCAGACCCGACAGGCCGATCAGGGATGTCCCCTGCGGCCAACGCCACCAAGGAGGTCATGACATGGCTACCGGCACCGTTAAATGGTTCAACCCCACCAAGGGCTTCGGCTTCATCGAGCCGACCGACGGCGGCAAGGACGTGTTCGTCCACATCTCGGCCGTCGAGCGCGCCGGCATGGGCACGCTGAACGAAGGCCAGAAGGTTTCCTACGAGCTGGAGCGCGACGCGCGCTCGGGCAAGGAATCCGCGGGCCAGCTGCAAAGCGCCTGATCCTTCACGGATCGGATGGAAGGGCCGGCGTCGAAAGGCGCCGGCCCTTTTTCATGCCTATTCGGCCGCGCGGAAATCCACGTCGGAGTCCGCGATCAGCCACAGAAGCGCGGCCCAGGCGGCGACGTTCTGATCCAGGTTCTCCGGTTCGATGCGGTCGATCACGTCATCCACCGTGTGGTGCGTGTCGAAATAATCCGTGCCGTCCTGGGCCAGCTGGAAGGCGGGCACGCCCAGGGCCACGGTCGGGCCGGTGTCCGGGCCGCCGCCGCGCGCGGGCGCCGCGTTCCACACGATCCCCAGGGGCGTCAGCACCCGCACGGCCGCGCGCTGGAAATCCGTTCCCGCCTGGCCCGCGGGCAGGCTGAAGGCGTAGATCGGCCCGGCCCCGAAGTCGCTTTCGGAGATGGCCACATGGTTCGCCGCCTCGTCGCCGACGGATTCCGCATAGGCGCGGGCGCCGGCCAACCCCGCCGCCGGGGCCGGCTGGCTGACCTCCTCGGCGCCCCACCACACCACGCGGATGGTGCGGCGCGGGGCCTGGGGCAGGTCGGCGATCAGCTTCAGCGCGGCGGTGGTGATGGCCACGCCCGAGGCGTCGTCGATGGCGCCGGTGCCCAGGTCCCAGCTGTCCAGATGGCCGCCGATGGTGATGATCTCCTCCGGCCGTTCGCGCCCGACCACTTCTGCGATGACGTTCTGGGAGCGCGACTGTTCGGTGAAGCCGGCGGTGGAGAACAGGCGGATGCGGATCGGCTGGTCCGTCATGGCCGTCATGCGCGCCAGCTGATCCGCGTCGGGCGGGCTGACGGCGAAGGCGGGGATGATGTCGTCATGCACCGCCGTGGCGCCGGTGTGGGCGAAGCGGTGGTCGTGGGTGCCCAGCGAGCGCAGCAGGAACCCGACCGCCCCGCGTCGCGCCGCCTCGGTCGGCCCCTGGAAACGGATGCCCGAGGTGGAGCCGTAGCCCCGCCCGTCCTGGACGCGGGGCGTGTCCTGGAGCACCACGGCGATCTTGCCGCTCAAGGATCCCTCGGGCTGGTCCAGCAGATCCTGATAGGTGCGGAAGATCACGGCCTCGCCGGTTATGCCGCCCTCGGGCGTGGCGACCGTGCCGCCCAGGGCCGTGACCGTCAGGGGCTGCGGGAACGGCGAGATCACCTCCACCCGCTCGACGCCGCGCGTCCACACCGCCAGGGGGAAGTCCTCGATGCGGACGTTGGCGAAGCCCTGGGCGTTCAGGAATCCCTCGCCCCATTCCGCCGCCGCCCGCTCGGACGCCGTGCCCGCCAGGCGCGGGCCGAAACGGGTGGTGATCTGCTCGACGACCTCATAGGCGATGGTCCCCTCCAGCGCCCGGTCGCGCAGGGTTTCGGCCGTGCGTATGGACTGGGCGTCCTGGGCGGCGGCGGGGACGGTCATGAGGCAGACGGCGGCGGCGCCTGCCGCCAGACGGGAAAACAGGGTCAAGGCGAAGCTCCTGAGGTCGCGGGAACGACTCGAAGCGAAAACCCTAGACCTTCGGCTTGGGGGTCGGGAAGACGTCGGGCTTTATCGGCTCGCCCAGGTCCTGGAACGGCGCGGGCCCGGGCGGCGCCAGGAAGGCCGGGGCGCCGTGGGCGGCCAATACGCGCTCCAACACGGCGGCGTCGAACCGCCCCTCTGGCGCAAGGCCCAGCGAGGCGCGCAGTTCCCGAGTGCGCGGACCCTCGGCGCCGTAACGCAGGGCGGGCGCCGCCGCGCCGTTCGCCGCCAGCCAGGCCTCGGCGCCGGTCAGCAGCATCAGGGGGAATTGCCGCTGCGGGCGGCGGCGCGGGTCCAGGCCCAGCAGCCGCGAGAACGCCGTCCAGTCCGGCGGATTGACGCTCCAGCCCTGGACCGGGCGGCGCTCGCACACGGTCAGGCAGCCTTCGGACGAGAATTCGGCGCCGCCCGTGCTCGAGGGGGTTGAGCCGGGATGCACGTTGTCCATGACCACCGCCATGTCCAGGACCAGGTCGTCCCGCCTCAGGGCGCCGCTGAGCGACCGCAGGGCGGGCTGGCGGTGCGCCTGGCCGTTCAGCGCCGCCGCGCGCAGGGCGGCCGGATGCCAGCCTCCATGCCGCCCCTGGACGAACAGGTGCGCGCCGGCCGCCAGGGTGTTGGCCACGCGCCAGGCCGGCGCCTGATGGGCGCGAGCGCGACCGAAGGCGGCGGCCTGGAAACCCATCGCCTGCCGGTTGGCGACGGTGGAGGCCGAAAACACGGTGATCTGTCCCAGACCCTTCCGCCACAAGCCGATGACGCAGCGCGGCCGCAGATGGTCGATCCGCGCGACCCGCAGGCGCACCTCGGTTCGCGGCTGGGCCACGTCATCCGACGAAACCGCCACGCAGCCGCGCAGGGCGAACAGACACAGGTCGGGATCCGCCGAAACGGGATGGACGGCGGCCTCCAGTTCTCCGGCGTCCAGAAGCGCCTGAAGCCCCTGCGGGGTGAGCAGGAACTCCTGGGACGTCGCGTTCTCGTCCGAATCCAGCAGGGATGCGGCCTGGTCATGCGCGGCCAGGTGCGACAGGTCGGCGTTCTCGCGCCAGTCATGGGGGAGGGTGGGGCTGGACTGCAGAAACGCGCCCAGACGCCGCCGGGTCTCGGCCAGACGCTCGGCCGCTGATCCGCGCCCGCTCCACGGCGGTTCGGCGTAACGCATGACCGGAACACGCGCCTGACCCGGCGCAGCCACGGCGCAGGCGGCCGCGCCGGCCAGCCCCTGAAGTATTTTGCGACGTGACGGCTCCATCTCCCCCTCCGGTTTCGCCGAAGCAGGTTTGCCGGGGAGCCGCAGGCCCCGCATCGTTCATTTGCAGGATGGCGCGAGGCAAAGGGGCGGAATCAACCGTCCCTTAACCGCGATGATTCACCAGTATGAGCGTTACAGTTCACGCAGGGCCTTTCGACCATGAGCATCAAGACCGACGTCGTTCTGAGAGGCGACTGCATCGAGGTGCTGAAGGGCCTGCCGGACGCCTGCGTGGACATGGTCTTCGCCGACCCGCCCTATAATCTCCAACTGGGCGGCGATCTGCTGCGGCCGGATAACTCCAAGGTCGACGCGGTCGACGACGACTGGGACCAGTTCGAGAGCTTCGCGGCCTATGACGCCTTCACCCGCGCCTGGCTGGGGGAATGCCGCCGGGTGCTGAAGCCCGAGGGCTCCATCTGGGTGATCGGCAGCTATCACAATGTGTTCCGCCTGGGCGCGGCGATCCAGGACCTGGGCTTCTGGGTGCTGAACGACATCATCTGGCGCAAGTCCAACCCCATGCCCAATTTCAAGGGCACCCGCTTCACCAACGCCCACGAGACCCTGATCTGGGCGGCGCGGTCGCGCGAACAGAAGCGCTACACCTTCAACTACGACGCCCTGAAGGCCTTCAACGAAGACACTCAGATGCGCTCGGACTGGACGCTCGCCCTATGCACTGGCGAAGAGCGGCTGAAGGACGACGAGGGCAAGAAGGCGCACCCCACGCAGAAGCCCGAGGCCCTGCTGCACCGGGTGCTTCTGGCGGCCACCCGGCCCGGCGACGTGGTGCTGGACCCCTTCTTCGGCACGGGCACCACCGGGGCGGCGGCCAAACGTCTGGGCCGTCACTTCATCGGCGTCGAGCGTGAGGAAAACTACGCGAAACTGGCCGAGAAGCGCATCAAGGCGGTGGTTCCGGCCAATCCCGAAGATCTGGCGGTCATGGGCTCGAAAAAGGCCGAGCCGCGCGTGCCGTTCGGCGCCCTGGTGGAGGCCGGACTGCTGCGCCCCGGCGACCGTCTGTACTGCCCGAAAGGCGAGCGCGAGGCCCGGGTGCGCGCCGACGGCAGCCTGGCGCACGGTGATCTGACGGGCTCGATCCACAAGCTGGGGGCGTTGCTTGAGAACGCGCCCGCCTGCAACGGCTGGACCTACTGGCGCTACAAGACCGACCGGGGCTTTCACCTCATCGACGACCTGCGCGCCCAGGTGCGGGCGGGGATGAACTGAGGCCTCACCCGGCCGGTGATCCCGGAGGCCTTTGATCGCGCGGCGGCGCCCGCTATATCCGGGCGCTTCCCCGAACCCGCACGGACATCATGGCCCGCATCCTCGTCACCTCGGCTCTGCCCTACATCAACGGCGTCAAGCATCTGGGCAATCTGGCGGGGTCAATGCTGCCCGCCGACGTGTGGTCGCGGTTCAAGCGGGCTCAGGGTCATGAGGTGCTCTACGTCTGCGCCACCGACGAGCACGGCACCCCGGCCGAACTGGCCGCCGCCGCCGCCGGTCAGGACGTGCGGACCTATTGCGACGAACAGTATGAAATCCAGAGGGCGGCGGGCGAGGCGTTCAACCTCAGCTTCGATATCTTTGGCCGCTCGTCCAATGCGCCGAACCACCGCCTGACCCAGCATTTTGCGAAGGCTCTCGAAGACAACGGCCTGATCGAGGAGCGGGTGGATCGCATGATCCACTCCATCGACGACGGCCGTTTCCTGCCCGACCGCTATGTGGAGGGGACGTGCCCCCACTGCGCCTATGAGAAGGCGCGCGGCGATCAGTGCGACAACTGCGGCCGCCTGCTGGATCCCACGGACCTGAAGGATCCCTATTCGGCCGTGTCCGGTTCGCGGAACCTTGAGGTGCGCGACACGCGGCACCTGTATTTGCTGCAGACCAAGGTGGCCGACGCTGTGCGCGCCTGGGTCGATGAGCGCTCGCCTTCGTGGCAGCCGCTGGCCCGCTCCATCGCCTACAAGCACCTGGACGAGGGCCTGATCGACCGGGGCATCACCCGCGACCTGAAGTGGGGCGTGCCGGTGGTGGGACCTGACGGCGGACCGCGCCCGGGACTGGAGGGCAAGGTCTTCTATGTCTGGTTCGACGCCCCCATCGAATACATCGCCGCCACCGAGGAGTGGGCGCAAAAGTCCGGCGGCGACTGGCGTTCATGGTGGCGGCTGGACGAAGGCGCGGATGACGTGCGCTACGTCCAGTTCATGGGCAAGGACAATGTGGCCTTCCACACCGTCAGCTTCCCCGCGACGATCCTGGGCTCGGGCGAGCCGTGGAAGACGGTGGACCAGCTGAAGGCGTTCAACTGGCTGAACTGGTACGGCGGCAAATTTTCGACATCCCAGGGCCGGGGCGTGTTCATGGACCAGGCGCTGGAGCTGCTGCCGGCCGACTACTGGCGCTGGCACCTGACGGCCTATGGCCCGGAGCATTCCGACGCCGCCTTCACCTGGGAGCAGTTCCAGTCGACGACCAACAAGGACCTGGCCGACGTGCTGGGCAATTTCGTCAACCGCATCGTCAAATTCGCCGAGAGCCGTTTTGACGGCGTGGTTCCCGACGGGGGCGAACCGGGTCCGGTCGAGGCGAAGCTGGAAGCCGACATCAAGGCGGCGCTGGCGACCCTGACCGCCGAGTTCGAGGCCATGGAATTCAGAAAGGCGGCCCAGGCCCTGCGCGCCGTCTGGGCGCTGGGCAACGAATATCTTCAGGTCGCGGCCCCCTGGACCGCCTTCAAGACGGACCGCGACCGCGCCGCCGTGGGCGTGCGCACGGGCCTGAATCTGGTGGCCCTGTTCGCGCGCATCACCGCGCCGGTCATGCCAGGCGCCGCCGAAAAGATCGGCGCGACCGTGGGACAGACGGACCTGAGCTGGCCCGAGGCGGGCGCGAACCTGCTGGACGCCCTGCCGCGCGGGCGAGCGGTCGCGGCGCCGGAGGTGCTGTTCAGGAAGATCGAGGACGCCCAGGTCGCGGAATGGGCCGAGCGGTTCGGCGGCGGCGAGGGTTAAATTCTGTCCGCGTC
>JAEZCL010000130.1 GCA_023433585.1 Pseudomonadota bacterium | reverse complement strand
CCGAACGGCGCCTTCTGCGGCGAGTTGCGCCCCTGGGGCAGGGCCCCCGCAACCGCCTCCGTCGCGAAGTGATTGCCGAAGCCGGGCATGTAGCCTTCGGGCGCGCCGGACAGGGATGAGGTCATGGTTCGGTCTCCTCCCCCTTCAGATCAGGCGTCGACCTTGATGACGCCCCGGCGAATCTGGTCCAGCTCGATGGACTCGAACAGGGCCTGGAAATTGCCGTTGCCGAAGCCCTCGTTGCCCTTTCTCTGGATGATCTCGAAGAAGATCGGGCCGAACAGGTTCTCGGTGAAGATCTGCAGCAGGATGCCCTCGTCACCGACGTCACCGTCGATGAGGATGCGGTTCTGCTTCAGCCGCTCCAGATCCTCGCCGTGGCCGGGCACGCGCTTGTCCACCAGTTCGTAATAGGTCTCGATGGTGTCCTGCAGCTTCACGCCGCGCGCGCGCAGTTTCTCGACCGTGTCGTAGATATCGTCCGTGGTCATGGCCAGGTGCTGGATGCCCTCGCCCTTGTACTGACGGATGAATTCCTCGATCTGGGACTTGTCGTCCTGGCTCTCGTTCAGGGGGATGCGGATGGCCTTGTCCGGGGCGATCATGGCCTGGCTGAACAGGCCCGTGGCCTGACCCTTGATGTCGAAATACTTCTGCTCCTCGAAGCCGAAGACCTGGTTGTAGAAGGTGGACCAGGTGCGCATCTGGCCGCGCCGCACATTGTGGGTCAGGTGGTCGAGCACATCGAGCCCGACGCTGTTCTCGGCCTCGGCCTCGCGCCAGCCCGGAATCTCGGTCCAGCCGTCGTAGATCGAGCCCTTTTCGCCGTAATGATCCACCAGATAGAGCAACGAGCCCCCGATGCCCTGCAGCACCTTCGCATCGGCGCCCAGGGCGCCGCCCGCCGCGTCCGCCGCCTCGGCGCCGCGCGACAGGGCCAGCTCATAGGCCTGAGCCGCGTCGGCCACGCGGAAGGCCATGCCGTTGGCCGAGGGGCCGTGGGCCGCCCGGAACTCGGACGCCTGGCCGGTCGGTTCGTCATTGACCAGCAGATTGGTGCGGCCCTGCTTGTAGCGGGTGATCGCCTTGGCCGGATGACGGTGCGTGGGCACGAAGCCGAGCTGTTCGATCAGGGCCTTCATGGCCGCCGGATCGGGGCTGGTGAACTCCACGAACTCGAAGCCGTCCAGGCCGATGGGGTTTTCGGGCGTGATGGTCATGGCGAGTCTTTCCTCAGAGAACACGGGACTGCGCCATGTTTATCGCACAGAACCCGGAAAATCATTTCATTGTTTGCGCCCATGGATATAAATTGAAACAGAACTACACATTATCGACCAAAGACGAACCAAATACATCATGGACGAGATTGACCGCAAGCTGCTGCGTCAGCTTCAGACCGACGCCGGCCTGAGCCACGCCGCCCTGGCCGAAACCGTCGGCGCGTCGCCCGCCTCCTGCTGGCGGCGGATCAAGGCGATGGAGGCCGCCGGGGTGCTGGGTCCGGCCGTGCGGCTGGTGGATCCGGTCGCGGTCGAGCGGGGCGTCAACGTCATGTGCCAGCTGCGGATGAAGTCCCACGCGCCACCCGACCGCCAGGCCTTCGAGGCCTATCTGTTCACCCGGGGGGAGGTCATGGAGGCCTATTCCATGTCAGGCGAGTGGGATTACCTGCTCCGCGTCGTCGCGGCGGACGTGGCCGGGTACGAGCGGTTCCTGATGGGTCAGCTGCTGAACCATCCGAATGTGGCGACCGCGGCGTCCCACTTCGCGCTGAGCCAGGTGAAATACTCCACCGCCCTGCCGGTTTAGGACGCCCGCGTCGTCAGCGGCGCGTGGCGTGCACCTCGAACGACACGGTGACGACGCGGCCCACCGTATCCTCGCTCGCCCACTGGCCCTGGCCGACGCCGAAGGCGTTGCGGTTCAGCCCGATCGACCCTTGCGCCGTCGCATTCGCCCCGTTGATGTCGACGGTGAACGGCAGGGTCAGGGGGCGGCTGACGCCGCGAATGGTCAGGGTTCCCACGGCTTCATAGCGGTTGCCGCCCAGGGAGCGGATCTGGCTGGATGCGAACCGGGCGCGCGGGTGGCGGGCCGTGTTGAGCCAGTCCGCCGTGGGCAGAGATTCGTCGCGCTGAGCGTCGCCCGTGCGGATCGAGCCCACATCGATGTCCACATTGAGCGACGAACCGGCCAGGTTGCGCGGATCGAAACGGATGGCGGCGGTCCATCGGCCGATCCGGCCGGTGAAGGCCGTTCCCGCCGCCGTGGCGCGGAACTGCAGGCGGGAGCGCGCCGCATCCACCGTCCAGGCCGAAGCGCTCGCCGCCTGGGCCGTCGCCGCCGGAGCGGACGGCGCGGCCAGGGGCGACAGGACGAGGCCGGACGCGATCAGCGCCGTCAGCAGGGAACGTCGACGAAAGACCGGGGAGACGCAGGCCATGGGAACTCGCTACAGAACTAGGGGAGGAAGAACGGGGTCAGCGGGGCCGGAAAGGAATGGGCGCCATGCGCAGCAAAGTCCCGTCCCGATCCAGGAATTGATGCTTCAGCGCCGCCAGCACATGCAGGACGACCAGCGCGCCCATGGCGTAGGCCAGCGACTGGTGCGCGGACTCCGCGAACGCCAGCCACGCCGCGCGGCCGGCCTCGGCCACGGGCAGGTGGGGCCAGGGCACGACGCCATAGATCAAGGTGGGAAGACGGATCGGGCTGGTGGAGACCACCAGCCACCCCGTCAGCGGCACGCCGATCATCAGGCCGTAGAAGGCCCAGTGCGTCGCCCGCGCCAGATTTCGTTCCCACGCGCGGACCCCCAGGGGCGGCGGGGGACGCAGGCACAGCCGCAGCACCAGGCGCAGCACGCTCAGCGCCAGCACGCTGATCCCCAGGGACTTGTGCCACTGGTAGAGGGCGAACTGGGCCATGCCGGTCACGGCGTCAAACCGCCACGCCAGAAAGAAATTGGCGCAGATCAGGGCGGCGATCGCCCAGTGCAGGACAATCGCCGCCAGACTGTATCGTGACCGGGGATGAGCCATCGCCGAGCCGTTCGGGATCAGTTCGCCGGACGGCTGACGAATTCGGTTTCGATGTGAATCTCGACCTCGTCGCCCAGCATGCCCTGCATGAAGCCGTGCCCGAAATCGGAGCGCTTGAACGTTCCGGTGGCCGAGAAGCCCATGCGGTTGACGTTGCCCATGCTGGCGCCGCCTCCGTTGAAGACCACGTTGAGGTCCAGCGGGCGGGTCACGCCCAGGAACGTCAGGTCGCCGGTCACCACGCCCCGGTTGCCCTGCACGTCGCGGATGCCCGTGGAGACGAAGGTGATCTCGGGATGTTCGGCGGCGTTGAGGATGCGCGGCCCGGCGATTTCCTCGTTGAAGGCCGGCATGCCGGTGTCGACCGACGCCGGATTGACCGTGGCGGTGATGCGCGTGGCCAGCGGATCGGCCGGATCATAGCTGTAGCTGGCGTTCGCCTCGTTGAAGCGCATGGCGTAGTTCGAGAAGCCCAGATGGTCGATCTTGATGATGACGCTGGTGTGGCGCGTATCGATCTCGTAGGCGCCGGCCGGGGCCGCCGCCGGATCCTGCGACGGGGGGGCCGGCTGCGCCGAGGCGAGAGGCGCGAAAGCCAGAACCGCACACGAGACGGCCGGGATAAGAAGGGTTCGGATCATTTTTACTCGGTCCTGTTTGCGACGGGCGTTCGGCGGCGCGAGGCAGCCTCCGAAAAAGGGTTACGTCCCTTGGCTCAATATGCCTCATCTTTGATGATATGCGAACAGATCGTCAGGATAAAAAACAACCAGCGTTGAAAAACCCGGCTCGGAGCGAGGGATCACCGCCGTCTCCGGCGTATGAGGAAGTGAACAGTCGCTCTGGGCGGAAATTCGGCAGGAGAGGATCGACGTGGCGCTCTATGACGCTCTCGAAGGAATCAAGCGCGCGCCTTTCAGTGCGTGGATTCAGGACACGCCCGGCGTGGTGCCGGGCATTCAGACCATTCACATCATCGGGGTGGCGCTGTTCTTCCCCGCCCTGCTGCTGCTGGCGCTGCGCCTCACGGGCCTGACCCTGAGCCGATACACGGTCCGGACCGTGGCCGAGCGGCTGACGCCATGGATGTGGACGGGCCTGGGCCTGCTGATTCCCACCGGCCTGCTCCTGTTCCTGGAGGATCCGGCCAATCTTTACTGGAACATGGGTTTCCGCTGGAAGATGGCCCTGCTCGTCGTGGGCGCGATCAGCCTGGCGGCGTTCGAGATCCACCGCCGCAAACGCCCCGGCCGATGGGAGACGCCGCCGTCGCCGGCGACCGGCGCCCTGGCGCTGACGGTCCTGGCCGTCTGGGCCGGCGTCATCACCAGCGGCCGCTGGATCGCCTATCTCGCCTATTTCTAGGCCGCGTTCCCCACGCGCCTGAACCCTCTCACGCCGAAAGGATCAGACATGGCCCTGGCAACCGTCGCCTCCTGGATCGAAAGCACGCCGCCCGCCCAGGCGATCAAGGAATCCTTCTGGCTGTTCCCGTCGATCGAGACGGTTCACGTCTTCGCCCTGGCCCTGGTCTTCGGGACCATCGCCATGGTGGACCTGAGGATTCTGGGGTTCGTCGGGCGCGGCCTGCCGGTCACCCGCATATCGCGCGAGGTCCTGCCGTGGACCTGGATCGGGTTCGCCGTCGCGGCGGTGACCGGTCTTCTGCTGTTCTCCTCCAATGCGGAGCGCTACGTCACGAACCTGCCGCTGCTGGTCAAGCTGGGGCTGATCGCCCTGGCGGGTCTGAACATGGCGGCCTTCCATGTGCTGGCCTACCGCTCGGTTTCGGCATGGGACGAGGGAACGGCGCCGGTCAGCGCGCGCCTGTTCTGCGCGGTCTCTCTCATCCTGTGGATCACGATCATCGCCCTGGGCCGCTGGATCGGCTTCGTCTGAGGCCGCGCGGGCGACCCGGCGGCGGCTTCAGTCCTCCAGATCGATGATGTCCTCGCGCGCCAGGGTTTCCGCCAGGCGCGCGCGGGCGCGGGCGATCTTCAGCTCCACGGCCTTGGGCGTCAGGCCCAGGACGGCCGCAGCCTCCTTGTAGCTGAGGCCCTCCAGGGCCGTCAGGATGAGGGGATCACGCAGCGGCGCGGGCAGGTCCCGGATGGACTGGTGAACCCGGGCCAGGGTGGCGGCGGCGATCGTGCTTGAGTCCGGCGCCCGTTCGTCGCTGGGCGCCTCCAGGGCGCCCTCGGACAGGCCCAGGCCGCCGACCACCGCGCGATAGACCTTGTCGCGCCGGGCCTTGTCCCGACACTTGTTCAGCGCGATGCGCCGGATCCAGGTCGAAAACGGCCGTTCCGGATCATACCGGGCCAGGGCGCCCCATGCAGAAACGAAGCTTTCCTGCAGGATGTCCTCGGCGTCTTCCGCATTGAAGATGTAGCGGCGGATGTAGCGGTACAGCCAGTCCTTGTGGCGCTGCATGAGGCGGTTGAACTCGGCCTGGTCGCCCTTGAGGGCGCATGCGATCAGCTCCGCGTCGGAACGTTCCGCGCCGCCGTCAGAGGGGCTGCGCAGCGAAGGCCTCCCTGAATCTCTGATCGAAGTCGCGGCGTTGCTGATCGTCCAGCAACAGCCGGACGGCGGCGATATAGGTCAGGGTGATCCGCTGTCGTTCGCCGACGATCCGCTCGACTTCCATGGACGCGGCCCGGCTGCGCGGACCGAAGACGTCCTCCTCCAGCATGGCCCGCGACAGGGCGATGTTGGCCAGACGCAGCCGGTCGCCGCTCTCGCGCCGATCCTCCAGGAACCGCTGCTCCAGCGCGCGGACCTCGGTCACCTGGGCGGGGCGAAGCCGCAGCTCCCCGCGCGAGATCATCTGGACCAGACTCCACGGCGAAACGATCGTCGTGTCCTGGTTGCGCAGCGGCGCCGAACCCAGCCACGCGCCGCCGAACCCGGCCAGACCGGCCAGGGCGATCGTCAGGATGAGCAGCCCCCAGCGCCTCATGCTCAATACGCGCCCATGGCCATCAGGGGAGCGTTCTCGGACAGGGTGAGCGCCACGACCGCCTGGTTGAGGGCCGTCTGGGCGTAGGAGTGGGACACCAGGAAGCTGCACGACACAGCGCCCACCAGCGCCACTGTGTGCAGGGCCACGCCGATGTTGCGGAACCGGCGGCGGCGGCGCTCGATGCGGCTCCATACGCCGCCGGAAATGTCGGGCGCCGAACCGGCGGGCTGAGTCACGGCGACCGTAGCCAGGAGATCGTCAAGCCGCATGGCGCTGTCCTTCATCCCGGCGCCGCACGAATTCTGAAGCGGCGCGTCCTGAGAATGAATACGCCCGTCGGGGAAAAATCCCTCATCACAACCCCTTGCCGCCCTTGTGTTTCATATGCAAATCCGGCGTTCTCATGTCGAATGACTTCGCCGTGGTAAGGGGTTTGACCGAGGCGCCGCGTATCATGGAGCAGGATGTCCTTCGACAGGATGGGCTTACGGCGCGAATGTGAAGCCGCGCGGTTGATTGAAGAGGATGAAGACCATGTTCAGGAAGCTTCTGGCGGCGTGCGCCGTGTTGACGGCCCTGGCGTTTGCGCCTGCGGGCGCCTCCGCCCACCACTCGTTCTCCATGTTCGATCAGGAGCGGGAAGTGACGATCCGCGGGGTCGTGACCGAGTTCCAGTGGACGAACCCGCACACCTTCGTCGAGCTGGACGTGACCGACGCCAACGGCCGGGTGACCCACTGGAGCATCGAGGGCCACAGCCCCAACATTCTGGCCCGCATCGGCTGGCGCCGCACGTCGCTGAACCCCGGCGATCAGGTCACGCTCATCATCAACCCGCTGAAGGACGGTCGTCCCGGCGGCGCGCTGGTGACCGCCATCCTGCCCGACGGCACGCGCCTGTCGCAAAGCTCCGGGCGGCGCCGGTGATGCGGCGCACGGTCTTCGCTGCGGCGGCGCTCCTGGGCGCCGCCGTCTGCGCCGCCCCGGCCCTGGCGCAGCAGGAGGTGCGCGCCTCCAGCATGCCCCTGCTCCTCATCGAGCGCTCGCAGGACACGGCCTTCCGTTCGGACGAGATCGAACTGGAGCTGCCGCCCCAGGGCCAGGACGGGTCGCAGATGGAGTACAAGCTGGCCATGACGGCCGGGCAGTTCGCCCTTTACTCCCTGACCGCATCTCATCCGGTGACGGCCGAGTTCCACGGTCATGCCGTCAGCGGCGAGGGCGTGATCTTCTACCGCGAACAGGCCGAGGCCACCGAGTCGCACGGGCAGTTCATCGCGCCCATGGACGGGATCCACGGCTGGTACCTCAGCAATCCTCACGATCATCCGGTGACCGTGACGATCCGGGCGGCCGGATACTATGAGCTGACGGACCCGATCCGCTTCTGACGCCGCCAGTTCTGAAGCCACTGGGGCCGCGCCCGGGATCAGGGCGCGGCCCGATCCGGGGCGGCCAGACTGTCCGCCAGCACCGGCCGGCCGTTCAGATCAACATGGCCGATCCCCTCCACGCGGTACAGCGCCTCGAAATCGCCCGCGACGTCGATCAGCCTCGACAGTTCGTCCAGGCCGCTGGCGGAAGTCAGCACATCCGACATGTGCATGAGACCGCTGTCCCGGGTTCCGCTGATTACGAGAATCCGGCCGCCGCCCGGACCGGCGAACGAGGCGGCGTAGCCGTAGTCCGTCTGGGGGCCGCTGCTCGGCCCGCGCCCGGCGCTCTGGCTGCGGTGGATTCGGTTCGTGCGGGAATCCACCAGTTCATCGAAGGATTCGCCGGGCCGAAGCCGTGAGCGCCGCGCCAGCGGCTCGCGCAGAAGGCCCAGTCCGCTGAGATATCCCACATAGACGATATGGGCCTGGCGCAGGGTTTCGGGCGTCAGGTCGCTGGCCAGCATCAGGCGCGGCCGGGCGCCGCCTTCGCCCACGACCAGCGTCACGTTGCGCAGCGCCAGCGCCGCCCCGACCGGGACATAACGCATGTCCAGGTCCACGAAGCTTTCGGCGCTGTCCGGCTCGGCGGCGCGATACGCCTCCAGATCAGCGCGGGAATTGACGTCGAAACGCCGGATCAGGCGGCTGACGCTCAGCCCGCCTTCGCTGTCCCCGAAGATGTAGAAATCATTCAGGACGATGATGACGGGGCGAGATTCGTCCAGGCCGCGCCAGGGCGCCCGGCGGCGAACGCCGGCCATGGGCGAACCGCCGGATTGCGAACGCATGAACGCCCAGGTCGCCGCGCCGCCCGCCGCCAGACCAGCCGCGCCGACAAGCAGCGCCCGGCGCGGAAACGGCCGGTCGGTCGGCGCCCCGGCGGGCTCGGGGACCGCATCGAACGTCTCGAGAACCAGTCGGTATTCGCCCTTGGGCACAGCCAGACGATCCGCATTCTCATGAGGCGAGCGTCGATAATGGTCGGCCAGTTTCTGGCGCATCCTGTGGATGTTCACGCGCACGACGGCGTCGCTCGACACATCGAAATCGGCGGCCTTTCCGAACACCTGGACCGCGATGTCCAGTTCGGTCGGCGCGTGATCCGCCTCAGCCTGGGCCGCCAGGAAGTCGAACAGGCGATAGAGCGTCAGGGACCGCCCGAAGGCGCGCGCGCGACGCACCCTTTCCGCCTCGGCCCGGAGCCGTTCCAGGCGGTTTTCCCCTGCTCTGGACATGGTGTTTCCCGTTCCTGTGACGGCCTCATTCTATAACATTCTGTAACGCTGCATAGAACAAATAATTACATGATTTCATTGATATTTTTTGTGACGTTTCCAGCAGATGGCGACCGGCGCGTCATCATGCAGAAACAAGGATCGAAGTCACGATGAACAGAAGCCTTCCTGGAGCGGCGAGCCTTGCGGTGATGGCGGCCATGGTGTCCGGCCCCGCCCTGGCGGCCCAGGATTCCATCCAAAACCCGGCCCCGGCGACCACGTCGGCGTCGGACGTGACCCAGGTCGCCGACGTGATCGTGCAGGCGCGCAGTCTGGAGACGACCCTGCCGCAGGAGCTGGCCCGCTACGGCTCGGTCCTGGAGCTGGTCACCGCCGAGGACATCCGAAACGCGGGACTGGTCGATGTGACCCAGGCGCTCGAGTATCTCGTGCCGGGCGTCACCGTCAGCACCCAGGCGGGCGCCTTCAGCTACGTCAATCTCTCGCTGCAAGGGTCGCGCAACAGCGATGTCCTGTGGACCGTGGACGGCGTGCGCATCGGCAACCGCCTCTACAACAGCACCAGCCCCGCCGACACCCTGCCGGCCGCCATGGTCGAGCGCGTCGAGGTGCTGAAGGGCGGTCAGGGCCTGTTCTACGGCACCCAGGCGGTGGCCGGGGTCATCAATGTGGTCACCCGTCCGCTCACCGACGAGACGAACGGTTCGATCACGGCGGGCCTGGACAGCAACGACGGCCGGCGGCTGAACGGTCATGTGGGCGGCGCCGTGGGGGATCACCGCTTCCTGCTGTGGGCGTCCCATGACCAGACCGACGGCTACGAGATCTATGACGCCTATCAGCCCACCACCACCAGCCGGCTGCGCGGCTATGACGTCACCAGCGTCGGCCTCAAATACGGCTATGCCTTCACCGACGACCTGGCCCTGACCCTGCAATACATCCACACCGAGGCGGGCCTGGACTATCCTTCGGTGCGCGGAAATTCGGTCAACGACCGCGTCGAGGACATCGCCATTGCGCGTCTGGACTACGCGCCCAGCGGACGGATGCAGTTCTTCCTCAAGAGCTACTATCACCTGTGGGACACCGACTATTACACCCCCCCCAATCCGTCGGCCTACTGGGGCTACCGCGACTTCGGGCTCAACGGGCTGGTGAAGCTGAACCTGCACCGGGGGCTGGAGTATCACCTGGGATACGAGTTCCAGAACTACCGGGGCCGCGACGACGTGCTGCTGATCGCCGGAGAGACGGAGCGTGTCCACGCAGCCTTCGGCCAGGTCCGCACCACCGACGATTTCTCGCGCCGCCTGCGCCTGGCGGCGGGGCTGCGCCACAACCGCGCGCCCGAGGCGGAGTCCACGGTGTGGAATGTTTCCGGCGTCTATGAGTTCAGCGACGACCTGTATGTGGAGGGAATCGTCGGCACGTCGTTCCTGCTGCCCGACGCCCAGCAGATCTACGGCGTCGATCCGTGCTGCGCGCTGGGCAACCCGGCTCTGAAGCCCGAGGAGAGCTTCAGCATCAACCTGGGCGTCGGCGGGCGCCTGGGCGGCGCCCAATGGCTCGTCTCGGCCTGGGACCGGCGCATCGACAACCTCATCACCACCGACCGCAGCAACCCGCCGCCGGGCTATCCGGGCGTCTTCGTCAACATCGACGAGGAGGTGCGCGCGCGCGGTTTCGAGGCGACCCTGCGCACGCCCCTGGGCGAGCAATTCTCGGCCATGCTGAGCTACACCTACAGCGAGGAGCGCGCGCGCGGCGCGAATGTGCAGATCGCTGGCCGTCCGGAGCATGCCGCCAAGGCGGGGCTGAACTGGATCCCGACCGGCCCCTACGGCGCCAATCTGGCGCTGAAGTATGTCGGGGAGACCGAAACGGCTGTGGCCGGTTTCGGGGATCAGCCGTATGGAGACTATGTCGTGGCCGATCTGGGCGCCCATGTGTTTCTGGACGCCGATCGCCGCACCCGGATCAGCGCCCGGGTCGAGAACCTGTTCGACCAGGACTACGCCACCTCCGTGGGCTCTGCGGTGCTGATCGGATCGCCCACGAACGCACGGTTCATGTTCCGCCGCCTGGGCGCGCCCCAGACTTTTCATCTCAGCCTGACCCGGACGTTCTGAAACGGCGATGAAATCTCTCGCAGGCCGCATCATCCTGGTCCTCCACCGTTATCTCGGCGTCCTCGTCGGCGTCCTGATGACCGTGTGGTGCCTGTCCGGCTTCGTGATGATGTATCAGGGCTTTCCCGCCCTGAGCGAGGCGGAGCGGCTGCGCGGTCTGGCGCCGCTGGACCTGACGGATTGCTGCGATGGGACGGCCTGGCCCCTCGACGGACAGGAGACGGTCGGGGCCTTTCGGATCGAGATGCTGACCGGACGGCCGGTTCTGCGATCGGGCGCTCAGATCATCGACCTGCGCACGGGCCGCCCCGTTGCGCCGCTGTCCGCCGATGAAATCGCTCAGGTCGCCCGGACCTACGCCGCCGGGGCGGGCGTCTCGGGCGAGGCGGACATCCGGCTCATGGACCGGCAGGACCAGTGGACCATCCAGAACTTCGCCCGGGCGGCCCCGCTGCATCATGTGCGCTTCAATGATCCGGCCGGCTCCGCGATCTATATTTCCGGCTCCAGCGGCCTGGTGGTTCAGGACACCACGCGCCACGAGCGGTTCTGGACCTGGCTGGGGGCCGTGCCGCACTGGCTCTATCCCACCCTGCTGCGCCAGAACGGCGCCCTGTGGACCCAGGTGGTGATCTGGACGTCGGTGCTGGGCGTGTTCCTGACGGCGACGGGGCTCTATGTCGGCATAAGCCGGTTCCGGCGGCGGCGCGACGGGCGGTGGTCGCCCTTCCGGGGGCTCTGGTACTGGCACCACATGATCGGCCTTGTGTTCGGCGTCATCACCCTGACCTGGACGTTCAGCGGACTGATGACCATGGGGCCATGGGGCGTTCTGGACGGCCCGCCCAATCCTCTGCGGCGGGATATTTCAGGCGCCGTCCCGGCCGTCGACATGGCCGGCTTCATCGACGCCGCGGCCCGCGCGCCCGTCATGGCCGAGGGCGATGTGCGGCAGTTGAGAAGCGCGCCCCTGGGCGGGCGGCTCAGGGTTCTGGCGATGCGGGCGGATGACGAGCCGATCCGTCTGGACGCAACCGCGTCACCCCGCCCGCCGGACGAGGCCGAGGTGCGTGCGGCCCTGGCGGCCGGCCCCCTGGCCGAGCTGGAATGGCGCACGCAGGAGGACGCCTATCATTACGGCTTCAAGTCCCAGGCCGTCCTGCCCGTCTGGCGCGCCCGTTTCGACGACGCCCTGGACACCCACGCCTATATACACCCCGACACCGGCGAGGTGGTTCGCCTGGTCGACGACGCCTCGCGCAGGTCCCGCTGGCTGCGCAACGGCCTGCACAGCCTGGACTTCATTCGCGGCCGGCCGGTCTGGGACGTGGTGACCCTGCTGCTGCTGGCCGGGGTCACCCTGGTCTGCGCCACCGGCGCCTGGATGAGTTTCCGGCGCATCCGCCGGGACGTGGAGACCCTGCGGTTCCGGTCCCGGCGCTGACCGCCTCCAGAAGCGAATTGGAGCGAAATCCGCGTTCAGTCGGACTGGGTCCGACTGAACCGATTGCACTCTACTGGGCGCCGTCCTGCTCCGCCTCAGCATCGCGGCGCGCCGGGTCGTAGCGCTGGAACCAGCCGATGATGTTGTCGGTCTTCACCGCGTGGTGGCTGGGCCGGGCCGAGATGTTGTGGGTGGCGCCGGGAATGCGCACCAGCGCCGACTCCACGCCGCGCAGCTGCAGGGCGGTGTAGTACTGCTCCGCCTCGAACGGCGGCGTGCGCCAGTCGTTTTCACCCACCATGAGCATGGTCGGGGTCGTCACGTTTCCGACCCGCGACAGGGGCGAGGCCCGCCAGAAGGCGTCGCGGTCCTCCCACGGCAATTCGCGGATCAGGTGGCGCGACACCTGGGTGGCGGTGTCTGCCGCCAGCATCAGGCTGGTCCAGTTGATGACGGGGTTCACCGATGCGGCCGCAGCGAACCGGTCCGTGCTGCCGACGGTCCAGGCCGTCAGGACGCCGCCATATGATCCGCCCGTCACGAACAGTCGTTCCGGATCGACGTCGCCGCGCGCCACCACCGCGTCCACTACGCTCATCAGATCGGTATAGTCATGGTTCGGGAAATCCTGGTCGATCAGCAGGGTGAATTCCTCGCCATAGCCCACCGAGCCGCGCGGATTGGCCCAGACCACGACGAACCCTTCGGCGGCGAAACGCTGGATCTCCGAGGCGAAGCCGCCGCCGTACATGGTGTTGGGGCCGCCGTGAATCTCCAGGATCAGCGGGTAGGAGCCGCCCGGGGTGAAGCCCGGCGGCGTGGCGATCCAGGCCTGGATCGGGCGGCCGTCCACCGAACTGGGCACGCTGATCTCTTCGACGGCGGCCAGTTGCACATGACCCAGGCTGTCGGTGTTCAGGTCCGTCAGGATGCGGGCCTCGCCGCCCGCCGACAGGACCGCGATCTCGGCCGGCCGCTCGGGGAAACCGTGCGTATAGGCGACGACGTCGCGGCGGCCCTGGCGCGCCACGCTGTAGGCGCCGCCGCTGTAGGGGCGCCCTCCGGCCCCGGAGCCGACGTCACCGGTCACCAGGGTGCGGGCGCCGTTCAGTCCCACGCGGTGGATTTCGGTCCGACCCTCGCTCTGGACCGAGACATAGACGGCCGAGCCGTCGGGGCTCCACACCGGCGAGCCTACGGCCCGGTCGAAGTCGGCCGTCAGGTTGCGGACGTTCCCGCCGTCGCGGTCCATCACATACAGATGAGTCGTCTGCCAGGAGATGCGGCGGTCGTCATAGCCGGTATAGGCGATGAGCCGCCCGTCGGGCGACACGGCCGGGCTGCCGTCCGGGCCGTCGCGCGCGGTCAGCGGGCGCACGGCGCCGTCAGCGACCGACACGGCGTAGATTTCGCTTTCGCGCGGGTTGAGATGGGCGTCTTCGGCCAGATTGCCCACCGCCAGCACGGTCTCGGCGTCCAGCCAGGTCGCCGCCCGCAGATCCCGGTCGGCGGTGGTCAGACGACGCACCGCGCCGCCGTCGGCCGGGGCGATGTGAATCTGCGAGGTTCCCGCGCGCAGCAGGCCGCGCCCGTCCATACGGACGTCGATGCCGTCATAGACGCGCGCGCCCTCGGCCCACTGGGCGCCCTCGGGACGTTCCAGGGGCTTGGCGAAGCGCGGGCTTTCGCCCGAGGTGAACATGGTGAAGACGATCCAGCGTCCGTCCGGCGACCATTGGGGCGACTGCGCGCCTTCCCTGGGGCGGGCCACGGTCGAGGTGCTGCGGTCGTCCATGAACAGGATGCGCAGCTCCGAGGCGCCGGCCTCGGCGGCGCTGAACAGCAGCCGGTCGCCGGTCGGCGACCAGCGCGGGCCGCTGTAGGAGCCGGAACCGGTCACGAGCGGGCGATGCCGGCCGCTCTGCACGTCCAGCGACCAGATCTCGGAACGATATCGGTCGGTCATGATGTCGGCGGCGCGCCGGACATAGGCGATCGTGCGGCCGTCGGGGGAAATCTGGGGATTCTCGGCGAATTCGAGCGCGAAGACGTCCAGCGAGGTGAAGGTGCGAGGCGCGGAAACCGCAGCGTCGGCGGACGGCGCCTGGCTGAGGGCCGGCGTTGCGAGGGCCAGGCAGGCGGCCGCGACAGTGGTCAGAAGGCGTCTGGACATGGTCGTATGCGTCCCATTGCAGAGCGGAGGAGCATGAGCGCCGCCACCCACGACGACGCACACGCGCGCACGCGGAAGAAAATACGCCTGGCGGTGGGGGCCGCCAGGCGTTCAGGGGGTGACTTTAGAAGCGGTAGGCCGCAGAGACGCCGACCGTGCGAGGCCGGTAGGTCGTCTGGCGGAAGACCGGGTTGTACTGGGAATACACCGTGCATTCCGGTCCGGAGGTGATGTTGCAGCCCGTCCGTCCGCCGGATGTGCCGAGCACGTCCTGAGAGTTGAACAGGTTGTCGACGAACAGCGTCAGCTGAACGCCGCGCACATCCACCCCGGCGCGGGCGCTGACGAAGTTGGTCGCCTCGCGGATCCGGGTGTCGGGGTTGTAGCCGGCCGACCCGTAGCGCACGCCCACCTCATACTCGCTGGAATACTGCCAGTCGGCGCGGATGAAGGCGTCCAGGTTTCCGCCGACGACGAAGTCGTACTGCAGGCCCAGGTTGATGTTCCATTCCGGAATCGGCAGCGGGTCGCCTTCCTGGAAATAGACCCGGTTGGTCGGGGGCGGGCCGACCACGCCTTCGGTGTATGAAGCGTCCGCGTAACCCACCGACAGATTGGCCGACAGGTTGTCGAACAGATACATGGACACATCCAGGTCCACGCCCTGGCTGACCGCTTCGCCCGCGTTCACCGTGTAGCCGAAGCCGCAGGTGGGCAGGTTGTAGGCGGTCTGGACGTTGGACCATTCCAGGCGATAGGCGCTGACGTTCACACGCGCCCCGCCGAGACGGACCTTGGCGCCCACCTCGTAGTTCCACACCGTATCCGACTCATAGGTGTTGGGCGTCGCCGTGATGCCGAGCGACGCCAGGTCGGCGGCGCAGGTCGAGGGGGTCGGCTGGTTGATGCCGCCGACGCGATAGCCCTTGGAGATGGTGCCGTAGATCTGGTTGACCGAGTCGAACTCGTACTGAAGCCCGAACTTGGGCGAGATCGGCTCTTCGGTCACTTCGCCCGAGATCAGCCCGCCGTTGGCGACGGTCGGGACATTGGTGCCCGCGATCGGCCCGGCGGTTTCCTGATAGTAGTCGAAATGCGTGCGCGAGACGCGCAGGCCCGCGATGGCCTTCAGATTGTCGGTGAGCTGATAGTTGGCCTCGCCGTAAACGGCGATTTCCTGATCTTCGAGGGTATAGTCCCGATAGTAGGAGACCGAGTTCGGCAGCATCGGCACGCCGAAGACCCACGCGCCGTGAATGGCGTTCGTCAGCTCTTCCATATTGGCGCGATAGACGATGTCCGCGTCGATGGTCGCCTGGGTGTAGTACACGCCGGCCACCCAGCTCAGGCGAGAATCCGGATTCTGATAGCTGAAGCGCAGCTCGCCGGTCACGCCGTCGCGGGTGTTGGTGTACTCCGGATACGAACGATAGAGCGGCAGGTTGCGCACGAAGGGCGTGCCGCCCTGGTGGTTCTGCGGCTCCTGGTAGGAGAAGTCGAACCGTCCGCCGCCGTCATCGCGGATGTAGGACAGGACGCCGCGGATGTTCAGATTGCCCCACTGGTAATCCGAAGTGACCGCAGCGGTGAACAGGTCGGTCCAATTGGGCTGTTTCGGCACACAGGTCGGCACCACGTCCTTATAGTCGTCGCCGACGTTGCAGGTGTCGCCCGAGCGATAGGGGCCGTAGAAGTCGTACGGGCCGTAGGTCGTCGGCGGCAGATTGCCCGAGCCGCGCGAGGTGAATTGCTCAACCGGCAGCCAGTGCGAATTCTGGTCGTGGTTTTCGTGGCTCGAGTAGTAGATCGACGGCGTGATGCTGAAGTTGTCGGTGAGGGCGAACTGCACCGCCAGACGCGCAGCCCAGCTGTCGCTGGAGTTGGTGTCCGATTCCACCAGGTCGCCGGTATGACGGTCATAATAGTCCAGCCAGCCGCCGGCGTGGCGGGTGGTCAGGCTGGCCCGGAACCCGATGCGGTCCTCGATGATGGGGCCGCCTACGGCCAGGCCGAGCTGATAGCTGAGGTCGCCGTATTCGGTGTTGGCGATCTCGGCGCGGCCATATCCGGAATAGTCCGTCAGGCTGGGCTGGGGCGTGATGAAGCGCACGGCGCCGCCCTGGGCGCCGCCGCCATAGAGCGTGCCCTGAGGACCGCGCAGGACCTCGACCCGCTCCAGGTCGAAGAACTGAGGCAGAGGCGCGCCGCTGCCGCGCGGGCCGCTGCGTTTGGACAGGGGGATGTCGTCCAGATAGACGCCGGTGGTCGCGGCGCCGCCCGAGGAGATGCCCCGGATCGAGATGGTGGCCGCGCCGCCGGCGCCGCTGCTGTCCTCGGTGGAGACCCGGACGCCCGGAACGCCGCGCGCCAGATCGCGCACGTCGCGAATGCCCTGGTTGTCCAGGTTCTCCTGGGTCACAGCCGTGATGCTGAGGGGCACCCGGTTGATCGCCTGGGCGGAACGGGTGGCCGTGACGATGATCTCATCGACGTCGGTGACATTCCTGTCGGCGTCCTGGGCCGACGCGGCGGCGACGCCCAGCAGGCTGACGAGGCAGGTTGTTCCCAGCAGAACCGCAGTTCCGCGACTTGAACGCTTCATTCTTCAGACTCCCCTCCAAAAAGAGACCTCGGCCGGACGGAGGTCCGACCCAGGAGACCCGGATTGCCGGCGCGCGCTTGATGGATATTTGAACGGCGCACTCGCATATAATTTCATCATCAAATTGTTTTCTATTGTCAACGCCGTTTTGTCAGTGGACACACAAGCCTGAACTGGACGCTGGCGGTCGCGCCTCGGGAAAACCCTTGTGAATCAAGGAAAACGGGCTCCCAAACAGGCCTAAACCGCCACAGAAGCCGAATTCGGTTATGATCGAGGGCGTCGAATTACGCCCCCGATCACCGAGAATTCATCACCGCACATCCGCGATCCAGGCGTCGATCTGGGCTTCGAGCACCATCAAAGGCATGGCGCCGGACCCCAGGGCGATGTCGTGGAAGTCACGAATCGAGAATCGTTCGCCCAATTCGGACGCCGCCCGGGCGCGCAGACGGTTCCATGTCTGGCGTCCGACCATGTAGCTGGCGGCCTGACCGGGTCCGGCGCAGTAGCGGTTGACCTCGATGTTGGTCATGCTTTCCGAAGCGGCGCCGCGCGACACCATCCACTCCACCGCCTGTTCGCGGGTCCAGCGACGGGCGTGAACGCCGGTGTCCACCACCATGCGGCCCGCGCGGAAAAGCGCGGACTGAAGATAGCCGATGCGGCCGAACGGGTCGTCGTCGTAAAGGCCCCATTCGTCGGCCAGCTGTTCGGCGTATAGCCCCCAGCCTTCCGCATAGCCGCTGTAGCCCATGGCGCGCCGGATCATGGGCAGTTCGCCGGCTTCCTGCTGAAGCGAGACCTGGAAATGATGCCCGGGCGAGGACTCGTGATAGGTCACGGTCTGGGCCATCCACACCGGCAGTTCGGCCGTGTCGCGCAGATTCAGGAACACCACGCCGGGCCGCGTCCCGTCCAGCGAACCGGGCTGGTAATAGCCGGGTCCCTGAACCCCTGCGCGATCCGGCGGGATCATGCGGGCCTCCACCGGGGTCGTGGGCAGACGGCCGAAATAGCGGGGCGACAGTTCGGCCACGCGCTCCAGCTTGACGTTCATGGCCGCGATCAGGGCGTCACGGCCCTCGGGCGTGTTGGGATAGATGAAACGCTGATCCGCCTGCAAGGCGCGCATCCGCTCTCCGACCGTGCCCTGGGTCATGCCCTGGGCCCGGAACGCGGCGTCCATCCGGGACAGCACGTCCTCGGCCAGGGCCAAGCCTTCCTCATGCACCTCGTCCGGCGTCATGTGGCTGGTGGTCGCGGCATGCAGGGACGCGGCGTAGAACGCCTCGCCGTCGGGCAGGCGCCAGACGCCGGCCTCCGGACGCGCACCGGATTGGATCTCCTCCAGCAGCGCGAGCTGACGCGCCAGGGCGGGCAATATCTCCCGGCTCTGGATGGTTTCGGCGCGTTGCGCCAGGGCCGAAGAGAATCCCTTCTCGGCCGCCTGGTCGCGCAAGGCCGTGACCAGAACATTCTCGCCCGCCGGCTGGGTCAGGGCGGCGCGACGCTGTGACATGGCGATCGCATGCAGGAAATCCGGCGGCTGAACGCCGCGTGCGGCGTCGCGCCGGATCCATTCGCTCTCGGCGTCGATGGCCGCGGCGATGGCCGAGGCGCGCTCGAGATAGGTTTCGGCGTCCGCCTCGGTCTGAATCCCGTGCTGATTGGCCAGGAATTGAGGAATTCCCTGATAGGCCCCGCCCGCGTGGCTGAAGACATAGGGCGACCCCGGCCCCGCGCCATAGTCGAAGCTCTGGAAAGTCCGGTGATCGGATTGCAGCGCGAACAGGACGGAATCGTAGTTGATCCCGTCCATTCCCGACACCGAGGCGCGATCAAAGGCGCTCAGCCGGGCATGCTGGCCGGCGGTGCGGGCCTTGCGGGCCTCGAACCCGGCCATGGAGCGGTCGTTCAGGCGCCCGCGCGTCCAGGCCAGCTCGCCGCTGTCCAGGCCCAGGCGGGTCGCCAGTTCCGGCCCGGCGGCGAGGTTCTCCTCGAAGAACGTCTGGAAAAGCGCGTTCAGCGCCACGGAGCCGCCCTGGGCGTCGAGGGCGGAGACCGGGCCTGCAAGGCCCAGAACGCCTGCGGCGGCCGCGCCGCCCATCAGCATCTCGCGACGGTTCATCACCGGTCTCCCTCGGGCGCCTGCTGCTCGTCGCGCAGGATGAACAGCGTGTTGCCGTCGGCGTCGCTGGGATTGCGGTTATTCTCGACGCAGTTGTACTCCATGATCTCGATGTCGTTGCGCAGCTCATAGACCTTGACGCTGGTCACGGGCTCGCGGAACGCCTCGGGATCGGTGGCGATGGTGGTGACGGTCAATTCGTCGCCGTCGCGGTGCAGCCGCAGCTCCAGCGTCAGCTTGTCGCTGTGCGGGGTCAGGCCGCCGTCCAGCTGGGTCAGGCCGTTGCGGCCCACGGTGCGCACCACCAGGGTGTCGCCTTCCCAGTGACCGACGGAATAGCCCATGTAGCCCGGATCGGGATCTTCCGGCAGCGACCGGCCGTCCATGTGCACGCGCATCACCTGCTGCATGTATTCGAACAGAATGGTCACCTGGTCCCGGGTGGTGCGGATCTCCATGGGATAGGGCGCCAGCATCACGCGCGGCATGCCCGCCGGGAAGCAGTCGGTGGTCGCATCGCCTGCGGGACGGCCTTCGGCCAGGGCCTGACGGGTCGCGGCGTGGATCGCATCGTAAGGCGGCAGCAGAGCGCTCGAGGCGCCGCGGAAGCTGGCCGGCGCATCGGTGAACCAGACGCCGTCGATGTCAGGCCAGCCGGCCACGCCGCCGCTTCCGGCGCCGCCTGTGCTGGCGCAGGCCTGAAGGGTTAGGGCGGCGCATGCGGCGACGCCGAGTTTCGCCATGAAAGGCCAGTGAACACGGATCATGAGGGATACCTCCTAGAGCGCCCGGGGGTGCGTCGTTTCAGGACTTGGCGGTTTGACGGGATTCACTCGAACCATGAGGCGCTGCGACCGCCGACAACGATGTCGAAGCGGGCCTCCAGATCGGTGTCGGGGGTTGCCGAGGGCTGTTCTTCGACCACATGGCGGCCGGCGGCGTCCCCCAGCAGGGCGAAGCAGGGATCCCGAGGCAGGTGCTCGTCCCCCGCGAAATACATCTGGGTGATGAGGCGGGCGCCGCCGCCGCGCACCGAGAAATGGACATGGGCGGGCCGCCACCGGCCGATATCGGGTCGCGCCAGATAATGGGCCGGGCGGATGGTGAGGAAGGCGTATCGGCCCTCGTCATCGGTCATGCAGCGTCCGAATCCGAGGAAATTGGGGTCCAGGGGCTCGCGCGCCGGATCGTCGATGTGGGTGTAGCGCCCCCATTTGTTGGCGTTCCAGATCTCGACCAGCGTGCGCCGCAGGGGGCGACCGTACTGGTCCGTGATGCGCCCGGTCAGGGCCAGGACATCGCCCTCGGCGCGCGGACGCCCCGGTGCGATCCGGGTCAGGTCGTTCTCGCCGGCGCGCAGACCGGGCGCCCGCTCGATGAACGGCGTGAAAGATCGGCGCGCCGCAGGCGGAATGGGGATCAGCGGCTGCGTCGGGGTGCGGGCGGCGGACGTGCGGTCGGTCGGTCCGACCTGCAGGCGGCGGCCCTGGATGACGGCTTCTGTCATGGTCAGCTCTCCACGTCGTCGAAGAAGGGGGTTTCGCCCTCGCCGCGCATGATGATGTCCAGGCGATAGACGTCCGCGCCGTCGTCCACGTCGGCGCGCCGGGCGATCAGTCTCGGGCGAAGCGCGGCGGGCACGGCCAGCAGCAGCGGATCGTCGGCGTTCGCCGCCTCGTCCTCGAAGAAGATCTGGGTCGTGACCTTGCTGATCCCGTCGCAGAACAGGGTCAGGGTGATGTGAGGCGCACGTCCCGCCGCCTCCGCGTGCTCAGGCGCCACGGCGCCCGGCTTGATGGTGCGCAGCCGGAACCGGCCGTCGTGGCAGTATTGCCGCGCATGGCCGCTGAACCAGGGGTCCAGGTCGGGGTCGTCCAGCGTCCCCGGCTCGCGGAAGCGTCCGTCGGCGTTGGCCTGCCAGAACTCGACCAGGCAGGGGACGACCAGCTGGCCGTCCACATCGCGGATGTCGCCTTCCAGCACGATCGGGCGGCCGCGCGGATAGACCTGCAGCCCGGGGGTGCGGCTGATGTCGTTGCTCTCCTCGACGAAACCCGCAGGATAGTAGGGGCCGATCGTGTCCTCAGCGGTCGCAGGCAGGATGTTTTCTTTGCTCTTCATTTCGCTTCTCGTTCCGGCGCGGACAGGTTTGGATCCTTCGTGGCTTTCAAGGTCCGAGGATTTGTTGTCCTGAAGGACTTGTTTTCCATGCAAACAGCCGCCATCAACTGTTCGTCAGCGCGACGCGGCGCGTCGCCTTCCGAGAGCCGTCCGTCTGGACGGCTTTCCATTGAGGAACCGCCACCATCGTCATGACAGACAAGCCGACCGCGCAGCACAAGAATCACGACGCCTATTTCGTACCCGGCCTGCATCGCGGCCTGCTGGTCATGGAGACGATCGCCCAGGAGCGACGCCGCATGAGCGTCACCGCGATCGCCAAGAAGCTGGGCCTCACGCGCTCGTCGGTGTTCCGCCTCACCTATACCCTGAAACAGATGGGTTTTCTCGAAAGCAGCCCGGAATCCAAGGAATTCGGCCTGGGCGCGCGGGTTCTGAACATCGGGTTCGCCTATCTGGCCTCCCAGGACATCATCGAGGTGGCGCGGCCCCACCTGGAGGCCCTGCGGGACGAAACCAACGTCTCGTCCCATCTGGCGATCCGGGACGGCCACGACGTGCTGTATCTGGACTGCGTCCAGACACGGTCCGGCTTCTTCAGCAACCTGAACGTGGGCAGCCGCCTGCCTGCGCACGCATCGCCGCTGGGATGGCTTCTGCTGTCGAACCTGTCGCCTCGGGAGATTGTGGAGCTTTACGAAGAGCAGCCCTTCGACATGCTGTCCGAACATACGCCGCGTGACATCCAGGCGCTCATGCTGCGTGTCGCCGAAGCGGCGTCCAAGGGGCACGTGGTCAGCCGCGGCATCGTGGAGATCGGCGGCAGTTCGGTGGCGGCGCCCATTCATGACAAGAGCGGCGCCGTGGTGGCGGCGCTGGACATTTCTGGCCCGGATTCGGCTTTCGACTTCGGCACGACCGGGCATGGCTACACGGACGCCGTGATCGAAACCGCTCGCAGCATTTCGCGCCGCCTGGGTCATATGCCGCGCACCAGCGACTAGAGCGGGGCCAGGCCCAGGATCTCCCGGGCCTCCGCCGCCGTGGCCAGGGAGCCGCCCAGCCGCTCGACCAGACCGCCCGCCGCCTCGACCAGTTCGGCGTTGTCGCGGGCCAGGACGCCTTCGCGGATGTGAACCGTATCCTCCAGACCGGTGCGCACATGCCCTCCCAGGAGCCAGCTCTGGGCCAGCATGGGGAACGCCTGACGCCCGATTCCGAAGGCGCCCCACTCGAAGCCCCGGGGCAGCTGGCTGGCCAGATAATGCAGAGTCGCCGGATCGGCCGGGGCGCCGAAGCGGACCCCCAGCACGATCTGGAAGGACATGGGCGGCTTCAGCACGCCCTTGTCGATCAGATAACGCGCCAGATGCAGATCCCCCGAATCGAACAGTTCGACCTCGGGCATGGAGCCGGCGGCATAGATGATCTCGCCCATGCGCTGGACGTTGCGCGGCGTGTTGATGACCACCGCTCGGCCCGAGAACATGGTGTTCAGGTCCAGGGTGGCGATCTCTGGGCTGAGGGCGCGCACATGCTCCACGCGCGTTTCGGGCCGCGTCAGGGTCGTGCCGGGCGCCGCCACGCTGGGCTCGTCGTCGCCGGGAACGAAGCGGCCGCCCTCGCCGGTGGACAGATTGATGATGACATCGCTGCCGGCGTCGCGGATGCGATCCACGATCTCGCGGAACAGCTCGGTGTTGATGGTGCCGCGCCCGGTCTGCGGATCACGGGCGTGGATATGCGCCACCGCGGCCCCGGCCGCATGCGCCTCAACCGCCGCCTGGGCGATTTCGGCCGGGGTGACGGGCAGCCCCGGATGCTGGTCGCGGGTGGTGATGTTGCCGGTGACCGCGCAGGTCAGGATGGTCTTGCGTCCCATGGGTCAGCTCGCCAGACGTTCGAGAGGCAGTTCATGGCCGAGGGCGTCCGAAAGCTTGGACACGGCTTCCTCGATCTGGGCCGATCCGGCCACGAAGGGCGGCGCCAGCAGGATATGATCCCCGGTCTGGCCGTCCACGCCCCCCGAACCGGGATAACAGATCAGGCCCAGGCTCTGGGCGCGTTCCTTGATGCGTTGCGCCACCCTGTTCTCCTTGGGGAAGGTCGCCTTGGTCCGGCGATCCGCAACCAGTTCGATGCTCCAGAACAGGCCGCGGCCGCGAATGTCGCCGACATGCGGGTGCTCGCCGAACGCGGCCTTGAGCGCTTGTTCCAGCTCCTCGCCGAGCACGCGGACACGGGCCAGCAGATCCTCGTCGCGCATGACGTTCAGGACGGCCAGGCTGGCGGCGCAGACGACGGCGTGGCTCATATAGGTGTGGCCGTTGGCCAGCAGGCCCGTTCCCGCCTGCACGGCCGACACCACCTTTTCGCCGGCCAGGGCCGCGCCGATGGGCTGGTAGCCGGCGCCCAGACCCTTGGCCAGGGTGATGATGTCCGGCGTCACGCCTTCCCGAGCCGACACGAAATAGTCCCCGGTCCGGCCCATGCCGCACATGACCTCGTCGGCGATCATCAGGACGCCGTAGCGGTCGCACACCGCCCGCACCTTGCGCATGTAGCCCTCGACCGGCGGCGCTGAGCCCAGGGTCGCGCCGGAAACGGGTTCAAGCACGAAGGCGGCCACCGTCTCGGGACCCAGGCGCTGGATCAGCTGGTCCAGCTCGATCGCCAGACGGTCCCCGTAGGCGTCGTCCGTCTCACCTTCCTGCTTGCCCCGATAAGGGTGGCAGGGCGAAACGAAGGAGGACTTCATCAGCAGCGGTTCATAGACGGCGCGGCGCGCGGCGTGCCCGCCGATGGACAGGGCGCCCAGCGAGTTGCCGTGATAGCTCATGCGGCGCGCTATATAATGTGTGCGCTGCGGCTGACCGATCTCGATGAAATATTGCCGGGTCAATTTCAGCGCGGCCTCGACCGCCTCCGAACCGCTGCCCAGGAACATGACGCGGCCCTGTCCGAACCCGGGCGGCGCAATCTCGATCAGCCGCCGCGCCAGCTCTTCGGCGGGCTCATTGGTGAAAAAGGAGGTGTGCGCGAAAGCCAGGCGCGCCACCTGCTCCTGAACGGCCTGGATCACGCGCGGATGGCTGTGGCCCAGACACGAGACGGCCGCGCCGCCCGATGCGTCCAGATAGGCGCGCCCCTCCGCGTCATGAAGATAGCACCCTCCCCCCCTGACGGCGGCGGGCGGGGTGAGGCGTAGGTTTCGGTGGAAGACGGCGCTCATCAAACTCAAATCTTCAAAAACAAACCTGAAAGCGGTTTAGCCAGAAAAACGAATTGGCGCAAAGGAAACTCTGCTCCCTTTGCGTTTCGTGGCGAATTTCGGAGCGCCGATCAAGGACCGGGACCCTGAATCAAGGATACGAGCGGCTCTTCATTTTCCCTCTCGCAATCAAAAAAGTCCCGCATAAACACGAGTTTTACAGCCTTTATCCCTGCCTGGGCCAGCGCGGGCGCGCCATCTCGACAACTGCTGTTCGCCCAGAGCAGGTGCAGGAGATCGTCCGGCCCGGCGTGACAACTATTAAAACATATGTTTGAAATGAGAAATAATTCGGTGGCGCAGAATTTTGAAAGGCGATAACTGAAACGACATGACGGTCGCGGCCAGCCTCAGCGGTGTTCGGGTTCTGGACATGACCCACGTCCTGGCGGGTCCCTACTGCGCCTATCAGCTGGCGCTGCTGGGCGCCGACGTGGTGAAGATCGAGGCGCCCGACGATCCGGACACGGCGCGAGGACGCGGGAGCGATCCCGAACTGGCGGCGCGCGGTCTGGGCGTCAATTACCAGACTCAGGGCGGCGGCAAGCGGGCCCTGGCCCTGAACCTCAAGGCGCCTGAGGGGCGCGCCGTGCTGAAGGCGCTGGCGGCGCGGGCCGATGTCCTGGTCGAGAACTATCGTCCCGGCGCCATGGCCGCGCTGGGGCTGGACCTTGATGTCCTGCGGGCGGCGAACCCGCGCCTGATCTGCTGCTCCATCAGCGGCTTCGGGCAGGACGGCGAACATCCGCGCGCCTATGACAATACGATCCAGGCCGCCTCCGGCATCATGGCGCGCACGGGCGGCGTCCACGCACCGATCAAGACCGGCGCCTCGATGGTGGACTACGCCACGGGCATGGCCGCCGCCTTCGCCGTGGTCACGGCGCTTTATGAACGGGAGCGCACGGGGCGCGGGCGCCATATAGATTGCGCCATGTTCGACGTGGCCATGACGTTCCTGGCGCCCGAAGCGGCGAGCGCGCTTCACCAAGGCCCCGCTTCGGCTCCCGTGCGCGAGGCCGGGCTGGGCTGCTATTCCACCCGGGACGGCGATCTGATGCTGGGCGCCTTCAACCCCCGCCAGAACCGCCGGTTGTGGACCTGGCTGGGCGACGAGACCTTCGCCGCCATCGAGGACTGGCCCGGCCTGTGGGACGCCGCACCGGCGATGCGCGAACGGCTGCAGACCATCCTTCTCGAACGCACGGCGGCGGAGTGGGAGGAGGCCCTGTCCGAGATCGGCGTGCCCGCCGCCCGCGTGGCCACGCTGGATGAAGCTGTGCGGACCCCGTCCGCACGGCGGCTTTTCCAGCCGTTGCCGGCCGAACCCGGCCTGACGCCCGTTCACGCCCCCGGCCTGCCGTTCCGTTTCGACGACGCCCCCGAGCGGACCGTCCGCGCCGCGCCGCGCGTGGGCGAACATACCGACGCGGTGCTGCGCGATTATGGTTTCGACGACGCGGCCATCGCGCGACTGCGTGAAGACGGGGCCGTATCGTGATCGCGCCCCCCCGGATCATCCGCGCCGAACCGTTCGCCCGCCTGCCCGAGGCGCTCCACTACACCGGGGAGCCGACCGCCTGGGTGCGCGTCACCCGGCCGGGGCAGCGGCTTCATTCCTTCCTGGAAGGCCCGTGTTTCGACGCGGCGGGAGACCTGTGGCTGGTCGATGTGCCCTATGGCCGCCTGTTCCGGGTCTCCCCGTCGGGCGAGATGACCCTGGCGCATCAGTATGACGGCGAGCCCCACGCCTTGGGCCGTCTCGACGACGGCGCCTTCGTGGTGGCGGACTACCGCCGGGGCCTGCTCCGCTTCGACCCGGACAGCGGCGCCATGACCACCCTGTGCGCGGCCAGCAACACCGAATCCTTCCGCGGCCTGAGCGACCTGACGGTCAGCCGGAACGGCGACGTCTGGTTCACCGACAGCGGCCGCAGCAGCCTGTCGGCGCCCTATGGCCGCGTCTTCCGCCTGCGCCGAGGCGCTCAGGCGCCGGACCTGGTGCTGGACGGCCTGGCCTATCCCAACGGCATCGCCCTGGGGGCCGACGGCGCCTTCGTCTATCTGGCCGTGACGCGGGCCAACGCCGTCTGGCGTTTCCTGGCGGACTGGCCCGATCCCGGCGCGCCCATGTGCGGCGTCCATGTCCAGCTTTCGGGCGGGCTGGGGCCGGACGGCCTGGCCGTCAGCCCCGACGGCCTGCTGGCGGTCGCCCACGCCCAGGCGGGCCGCGCCTGGGTGTTCGACGCCCTGGGCGACCCCCTGGCCCGCATCGACACGCCCGGCGGGCTGTGGACCACCGCCGTGGCGTGGTCGCCGACGGGCGATGCGCTTTTCATCGTCGAGGCCCAGAGCGGCTCGATCCATCGCGTCGACCGATCGGCGCTGGCCTGATTTCCAAGGAGGCCCTCCCCATGTCCTTCACCCGCCAGAATCTGCATGGCTTCGTGCCCGCCGTGGTCACGCCCTTCACACCCGGAGGCGAGATCCGCGAGGACGCCTTCCAGCAGCTGGTGGAGCGGCTGATCGGCTATGGCGCGACCTCGGTGTGCGTGGCCGGGGACAACGGCGAAAGCTGGACCCTGAGCGTGGACGAGCGCCGCCGCCTCACCCGCCTGGCCGTCGATCAGGCGAAGGGGCGGGCCGGGATCATCGCCGGCGCCACGGCCCCCGGCTCGGCCCAGACCATCGCCTACGCCCAGGCGGCGATCGAGGGCGGCGCCGACGCCATCCTGGTCATGCCCCAGACCTACGTCCTCAAGGCCACGCGCGACGAACTGCTGCGCCGCTTCGACGCCCTGGCCAAGGGCGCGGACATTCCCATCGTCGCCTACAGCTCGCCGCGCCGCACAGGCATCGAGCTGAGCATGGACGACCTGGCGGCCCTGATGGCCGCGGCCCCGATCATCGGCATCAAGGAATCCCACCGCGACTTCTTCCACCTCACTCATCTGATCGAGCGGTTCCGCAACGACCTGGCGATCATGGTCGGACCCAGCCATTACATCCTGCCGGGCCTGGCCCTGGGCGCGGCCGGCTTCATCGCCACGGGCCCCGAATTGCTGGGCGCGCGCGCCGGGCGGCTGACGGACATCGCCCGGGGCGCGCCGGACGAGACCTGGCGCGAGACGCATTTCCAGCTCACCCGCCTTTACGAACTCCTCATGGGTGCGGGCACCTGGCCGTCGTCCTTCAAGGCGGCCCTGAACCTGCAGGGCTTGGACGCGGGCGTTCCGCGCGACCCGGTCCTGCCGCTGGCCGGCGACGCGCTGGAGACGGTGCGCCGGACGCTGGCCGAACTGAATCTTCTGAACCCCGCATGACGGCTCGACGCATCGCCAAGGGGGTCCGGCGCGGCCCGCCGCTGCGCTTCACCTTCGACGGCGTCCCCGTGGAGGCGCGCGCGGGAGAAAGCGTGGCCGCCGCCCTCCTGGCGGGGGGGGTGGCTGGACTCAGGCGCCGGGCGCCGGGCGCCGGCGGCCCGCGTGGCGCCCTGTGCTTCATGGGCGTGTGCCAGGAATGCGTGGTGCTGGCGGACGACCGCCGCACGGAGGCCTGCCGCCTGCCGGTGCGCGACGGCCTGGAGGTGCGCTCGGTCTCATGAGTGCGTCGGCGCCTTCCGTTTTCGACGTCATCGTCCTGGGCGC
>JAEZCL010000301.1 GCA_023433585.1 Pseudomonadota bacterium | reverse complement strand
CGCGCCGGACGGGTCATCCAGGGCCCAGTCCGCCCGGCCCAGCCGCCAGACGACGTCGCCGACCCGCGCCTGGACGCCCAGGCCCGGGAATTCGGCCGCGTCGGACACGCTCACGCCCGCGCCGTCGGCCTCGGCGGCGATGGCGCGCGACAGGGGATGGCCGGACCGCCCGGCCAGGGCGGCGGCGACGGCCATGTGATCGTCGGCGACGGCGGCGCGGTTGGTCAGGCGCGGGCGGCCGAGGGTGAGGGTGCCGGTCTTGTCGAACACCGCCGTGTCGGCCTGGGCCAGCCGCTCCAGCCCGGAGCCGTCCTTGAGCATGACCCCGTTCTCGAACAGGCGGCGCGCGGCGGTGACCTGGACGATCGGGACCGCCAGGCCCAGGGCGCACGGACAGGTGATGATGAGCACGGCGATGGCCACGGTGATCGCCCGGTGCCAGTCGCCGGTGGCCGCCATCCAGCCCAGGAAGGTCAGCAGGGCGACGCTGTGCACCACCGGGGAATAGAGCGCCGCCGCCCGGTCGGCGATGCGGCGATAGCGGGCGCGCCCGCCCTCGGCCGCCTCCATCAGCCGCACCATCTCGGCCAGAAACGAATCTCCCGCCCGCGCCGAGGCGACCAAGACCAGCGGGCCGGACAGGTTCAGCACCCCGGCCTGAACCCGCGCGCCCGGCTCGACCCGGCGGGGTTCGCTTTCGCCGGTGGCGATGGCGCAGTCCAGGTCCGAGACGCCCGTCTCCACCACCCCGTCCACGGGGACGCGGTCGCCGGCCGCCAGCATGATGCGCATGCCGGGCTCGATCTCGTCGACCGGGCGATGCTCGCGTCCTCCGTCCGGACGCAGCACCGAAGCGCCGCGTGGAGCCAGGCGCATCAGGCCGCGCACGGCGGTTCGCGCCTTCTCGCGCATCAGGCGGTCAAGCACCCGCCCGATCAACAGGAAGAAGATCAGCGAGGTCGCCGCGTCGAAATAGGCGTGGGGGCCGTTGTGCAGGGTGTCGTAGAGGCTGAGCCCGAACGCCAGGGTGATGCCGATGGCGATGGGCACGTCCATGTTGGTGCGCCCGCGCCGCAGCGCCGACCAGGCGGACTGGTAGAAGATTCGCCCGGAATAGATCAGGCACGGGGCCGCCAGCGCCGCTGATATCCAGTGGAAGGCGTGGCGCGTGTCCGCGTCGGCGCCGGACCACACCGACACCGACAGCAGCATGATGTTCATGGCCGAAAAGCCCGCCACCGCCAGGGCGCGGACCAGGCGGCCCAGTTCGGGGTCTTTCTCGCTGGTTTCCGGCTCGGTCAGATGGCCGGGAAAGCCCAGACGGTCCAGCGCCGCCAGCAGGTCTGGGGCCTCGGCGCCGCGCCAGACGACGCTGACCCGCCGGGTGGACAGGTTGACCCGCGCGTGCTCGACGCCCGGCTCCTGCGTCAGGCCGGACTCGACCTTGCGGATGCAGCCGGCGCAATGGACGCCGGGAACCGAGAGATCGGCCTGGAACAGACCCCCGCCGAGATCCCGGCTGGCCAGGCGAATCTCGTCGGTCGCGCCGGTTGTCATCCCACGGCTCGATAGGCGCGCCAGGCGGCGTGGCCCAGCAGGGGAAAGATGACGATGGCGGCGATCAGGCCCGTGGCCAGGCTGACCAGGCTGAGCGCCAGCACCAGGGCGCCCCAGGCCAGCATGGCGGGCACATTGCGCCAGATCATGGTCATGCTCATGCCCATGGCGGTGAAGACGTCGGTCTTCTGGTCCAGCAGCATCGGCACGCTGAAGGCGCCGATGGCGAATCCGAAAGCGGCGAACAACCCGCCCACCGCCGTCCCGACCGTCAGCATGGCCCAGCCGAACGGCGTGGTGAACAGCATGGGCGCCAGGTCCTCAAGTCCGGGGAACGGCCGCAGCCCGAAGAACAGGGCGTAGATCAGCACCGCCGCGCGCATCCACAACAGCATCAGCAGGCACAGCATGACGCCGGCGAACCAGACCTGCGCGCCCGAGGCGGGCCGCACCAGGATCATGCGGCGCAAGCTGACCGGCCGGCCCGCGTCCAGGTCGCGGCTCTTCTGATAAAGGCCGATGGCCACCAGCGGCCCCACCACCATGAACCCGGCCAGGACCGGGAACAGGATGTAGTCGATGCGGAAGCGGAACAGGGCCCAGATGACGAGCGCCGAGGCCACGAACACCAGCACACCGTAAGCCAGGCTGGGCAGCGGATTGCGCCACAGGTCGCGCCAGCCCGCCGCCAGCCATCCGAAGGCCGCCGTGACCGGCAGGGACCGCACGCCGCGCCGGCCCAGCGGCGTCGCGTCCTGTATGTCTTCACCGTAGGTCATCAGGTCCTCCTCAGCAGTTCGAGCGGGCGGCGCGATAGGCGCCGTCGGCGCCGGGGGATCGGGTATGCGGCACGCAGTCCGGTTGCGACGTCACGGCCACCCACACCAGGTGCGCGTTGGCCGCCAGGATCACCAGGACGACCAGCCCCGCCAGGACGAGGGCGATGCGCCTCGCCCGCCCGGAAAGCATCGCCCTGGACGTTCTCCATGTCATCCGCGCCTCTCGCCCAGGGCCCGCACATAGACGGTCAGCAGACGGATATCGCCTTCGCTCAGGCGGTCTTCCCAGTGAGGCATGTGGCCCTGGTGTCCCCGGTGGATGGTGTTGACGATCGACTGGGCGTCACCGCCGTGGAGCCAGACGTCGTCGGTCAGGTCCGGCGCCCCCACGGTAGGATCGCCGGTCCCGGTCTGGCCATGGCACACGACGCAGTTGGCCGTATAGACCTCAAGCCCCAGGTCGATCATCGCCCGATCCGCATCGTTCAGCGCTCCGCCGGACAGGCTGCGGACATAGGCGCCGGCGGCGCGCACCTGCTCGCGGTTCAGCACGCCGATCTGGCCGAAGCCCAGCATCTCGGAATTGCGCGTCTCGGGATGGCCCGAGTTGATGCCCACGCGGATGGTCTCGGCCAGGGTGTCCGGATCGCCGCCCCACAGCCAGACGCCGGCCGCCAGGTCGGGAAAGCCCGGCCCGCCGCGCCCGTCCACCCCGTGACAGACCGCGCAATTGTCGGCGAACAGGGTGCTGCCGGTGTCCATCACATGGTTCATCAGCACATCGTCGGCGACGATGTCGTCGAAGGACGCCTGCACGATCTTGTCCGACCAGACCGCGCGCTCGGCCGCCGCAGCATGCACCTGCTGCATCACCTCCGCCCGGTCGTCATGCCCGCGCAGCCCCTTGGTGTAGCTGCGCCCCGTCGGCCAGGCCGGCATCAGCACCCAATAGACGACCGCGAATAGAATCGTGACGGCCAGAAAGGCCAGGACGACGCGCGGAATCGGCGTGTTCAGCTCCTTGATGCCGTTCCATTCGTGACCGGTGGTCTTGCGGCCGGTCACCGGATCCTTTTCCTGCGGGTCCATCGGTTACTCCTTCGGCCGATCGTCTTCATCCAGAATGCTGTGTTTGGCGCGGTCGAACCGCTTTCGGTTCGATGGCCACAGGGCGTAGATCAGCACGATGACCGCCATGCCGATCAGGTAGAACAGCCCCCAGCTCTTGGCGAAGGCGACCAAAGCCTGATGATCGAATCCCATGGCCTCAGTTCCTCGCGGATTCGGCGGGGGCGTGGGCCGCGTCGGTCAGGCGGCCCAGGACCTGGAGATAAGCCACGATGGCGTCCATCTCCGTCAGCCGGCCCGGATCGCCGTCAAAGGCCCGCACATTGGTTTCGCCGCCATAGCGCGCCCGCACGCCGCTGGCCGCCTCGCTGTCCGGGTTGGCCTGGCCATAGGCGTCGGCCGAGGCGTTGACGATCATGTCCTCGGTGTAGGGAACTCCCACTGCGCGCTGGGCTCGCAGGTGCCGATCCAGGTCGCTGGTGCGCAGGGTGTTGCGCTCGAGCCAGGCGTATCGCGGCATCACGGATTCGGGGACAACGTCGCGCGGATTGACCAGGTGCGCCACATGCCAGTCGTCCGAATATTTGCCGCCCACGCGCGCCAGGTCAGGCCCCGTGCGCTTGGACCCCCACAGCATCGGGTGGTCGTACTGGGACTCCACCGCCAGCGAATAGGGGCCGTAGCGCTCCACCTCGTCGCGCAGGGTGCGGATCATCTGCGAGTGACAGGCGTAGCAGCCCTCGCGGATGTAGATGTTGCGCCCGCTCAGCTCCAGGGGCGTGTACACGCGCATGTCCGGCGCGGTTTCGACCGTTTCGTCGATGGTGAACAGCGGCGCGATCTCCACCAGGCCGCCGATGGCCGAGACGCCGATGATGGCCAGGACGAAGCCGATGGCGCTGCGTTCCAGTTTCCTGTGGAAATTAGGCATGGATCATTCTCCCGGCTGGAGCGCCGAGCCGGCGGGTTGCAGTTCAGGCACGTCGCGTCCGGCGGATTCATGCGCCTGCGACCGGCGCGCCATGCGAATGGTCATCAGGATGTTCCAGGCGCCCACCACCGCGCCGGTCAGGAAGAACAGCCCGCCGACGGTGCGCGCGATGTAATAGGGGTGCATCGCCTGCATGCTCTCGATGAAGGAGTAGGCGAGGGTGCCGCTGTCATTGTAGGTGCGCCACATCAGGCCCTGGATGACGCCCGAGTTCCACATGGCGAAGACGTAGATGAGGGTCCCGATCAGGGCGAGCCAGAAGTGCACCTCGACCAGGCGCGGGGAATACATCTGCTTCTGTTTCCACATCCACGGCACCAGGGCGTAGAACGAGCCGAAGGTTATCATCGCCACCCAGCCCAGCGCCCCGGCGTGGACGTGGCCCACGGTCCAGTCGGTGTAGTGGCTAAGGGAGTTCACCGCCCGGATGGCCATGAACGAGCCCTCGAAGGTGGAGAGGCCGTAGAACACCGCCGCCACCATCATGAACCTGAGCGTGGCGTCGTCGCGCACCTTGGCCCAGGCCCCGTTCAGCGTCGCCAGGGCGTTGCCCGCCGAGGCCCAGGACGGCACCAGCAGCACCACCGAGAAGGTCATCCCCAGGGTCTGAACCCACTGCGGCAGGGCAGTGTAATGCAGGTGGTGCGAGCCCGCCCACATGTACATGAAGGTGATGCCCCAGAAGCCGATGATCGACAGCCGATACGAGAAGAGCGGCCGGTCCGCCCGCTTGGGCAGGTAGTAGTACATCATCCCCAGGAAGCCGGCGGTCAGGAAGAAGGCCACCGCGTTGTGGCCGTACCACCACTGGGTCATGGCGTCCTGGACGCCCGAGAACAGCGAATAGCTCTTGGCCTGGGCCAGCGAGATCGGCACCGCCAGATTGTTGACGATGTGCAGCACCGCCACCACCAGGATGAAGGCCATATAGTACCAGTTGGCCACATAGATGTGCGGCTCTTTCCGGCGCTGGAGCGTGCGGATGTAGATCAGGAAATAGACCACCCAGACGATGGTCAGCCAGATGTCGGCGTACCATTCCGGCTCGGCGTATTCCTTGGACTGTGTGATCCCCATCAGATAGCCGCTGGCCGCCAGCACGCAGAACAGGTTGTAGCCCAGCAGCACGAACCACGGGCTGAGCTGATCCGGCAGGCGCGCCCGCGAGGTGCGTTGCAGCACGTGGAAGGAGGTGGCGATCAGCGCATTGCCGCCGAAGCCGAAGATCACGCCCGAGGTATGCACCGGCCGCAACCTGCCGAAGCTGGCCCAGGCGGCGTCGAACGTCAGGTCCGGCCAGGCCAGCAGCGCCGAGACCCAGGCCCCCACGCCCATGCCGACCACCGCCCAGATCATCGCCAGGACGATGCCGACCTTGGTCGGGTCGTCGTAATACTGTTTCAGCCGTTCTGCGGAAGGCTCCGGCGCCAGGTAGCGCAGGATGAGCGGGAAGATCAGCGCCACGCAGGCCGCCACGACGATGAGGCCGTGAACGCTCATGAGGTCGCCGGCCTGTCCGCCGAACCCCGCCATGGCCAGGCCGCAGGCCGCCAGCAGACCCAGCAGCAACAGCGCCAGTTGGCGCTCGGATGTCGTCAGCGCCGCGATCATACGGCTTCCCCTTTTCTCATCATGCCGCCTGCGCCTCCATGCGGAGCAGAGCGGCCAGTTTGGTCCTGTTCTCGACGAGGTCGGCCAGGGTGTAGGCGTTCAGCACCGCCAGATAGGCGCCCAGCGCCTGCGCCATCAAGCTCTTGAGCTGACAGGCCGGGGCGATGACGGTGCAGGTCTCGCCCGGCTGGATCACCAGATGGAGCAGCATCCGCAGCGCATAGTTCGGTGTGATAGGTCATCCGCATCAGGCGCGCGCCCCCGGCGAGCCTGACCGGAAGGCGACGGCGGACAGCAGGATGAGTCCTAGCGCCTTGAGGCCCTCGGCGATGACATAGATCAGGTGATGCGCGCTGGGCGGCGGCGCCTCTCCGGCGATGATCCGCCCGATCCGCTCGTCCAGAACGGGCAGCAGCCAGACGCTCTGAACCATCAGGATGACGGCCAGGACAATCACCAGGGTCCACCCGCCGGCCCGCGTTCGCGACAAGGCGGCGGCGAACGCCACCAGCGCCCAAAGACCCCATTCGACCCTGGACAGCAGCGCAAAAGTCACCCGCCCCACATCCAGCGCCGTGGGCAGATCCAGCGACGGCGCCTGGAACTTCACCGGCGTCGCCAGGAACGAGGCACCGATCAGCACACCCAGCCACAGCACGGCCGGAATCAGCAGAATGCGGGCCTCGAAGCCCTGGCCAGATCCGGCTGGGCGCGGCTGTTTCTGAAGACCGATCGACATGGTTCTCGAACCGATGCTCTAAAACGGCATCTCGGAAACTGCTTTTAATGAACCGACCCCTGATCGGTCGAGGGATTAAAGGTCGCAGGAGGAAAGCCGGGAGGGCCGAATCCTGTCGGCCGCGCGCAACGCCCGCCGTTCGATCCGCAAACTTTCCGGAAGGAATGATGAACGAGAGAGGCCGCCGTCTCGAACCGGAACCGCGCATAGGGTTGGTGTGGCGGCTATGCGCAGACGAAGAATGGTGGACGCGACAGGGATTGAACCTGTGACCCCTTCGATGTCAACGAAGTGCTCTCCCGCTGAGCTACGCGTCCGCCTTGACGGCCCCCGGTGCGCCGGGGGCGGGAAGGCGTGGTCTATAGCCTGCGCGGGTTTCGCCTCGCAAGAGGCAATGTGGCGCTCAGGCCGCAACCATGCGGTCCACCTCGGCGACCAGATCGCGCAGGTGCACGGGCTTGGACAGGACCTTGGCCTGGGGCGCCGACTGGGCGGCGGTGAGGGCGACGGCGGCGAAGCCGGTGATGAACATGATGCGAAGGCCCGGCTGGCGGTTGGCGGCGATGCGCGCCACCTCGATGCCGTCGGCGCCGGGCATGACGATGTCGGTCAGCAGCAGATCCCAGGGACCGTCTTCGAGCGCGTCGATGGCGTCGTCGCCGTTTTCGCACGACGTGACGTCGTGACCCGCGCGTTCCAGGGCCCGACCGAGGAATCCGCGCAGGGATTCATCATCTTCCGCCAGAAGGATTCTCGCCATTCTCGTCTCGTGACGCCCCGTTGCAGCCGACCTTCACCATAGCCCCGGACGGTAAACCGCCGATGAAGGCGTTCGTGTCATCCACAGGCGGGTGATATTCGCCCCGTCCGAAACCGGAAAATGGTCTATGCCGGAGGCCATGACGCCGCCCGTTTTCACCATCACGCCGGCCGAGGCCCTGACGCCGGCGCGTCCGCCCGTGACCCCTCTGGTGTTCGCCTCGCCCCATTCGGGCAGCGTCTATCCCGACGACCTGGGCGCGCGCGCCGGGCTGGCGGCCCTGTCGCTGCGCAGCGCCGAGGACGTGATGATGGACCGGATGGTCGCTGCGGGGCCGGAGCGGGGCGTTCCATTGATCGCCGCACGGCTGGGCCGCGCCTATGTGGACCTGAACCGCGATCCGGCGGAACTGGACCCTCGGCTGATCGAGGGCGCGGCGAAGGGGAGCGGTTCGCCGCGCGTGGCGGCCGGCTTCGGCGTCATTCCCCGGCTGACGGGAGACGGCCGCGAGATCCGCGACCATCCCCTGGGTCTGGATGAGGCGAGGGATCGGGTGGCGCGGGTTCACAGGCCCTATCATGAAGCCCTGGCGGCCTTGATGGACCGAGCGCGGGACCGGTTCGGGCATGCGTTGCTGATCGACTGGCATTCCATGCCGTCGCGCGCGGTGGGCGACGGGCGCGTGGGCGTGCGCGGCGTGGATGTGGTGCTGGGCGACCGACATGGGGCAGCCTGCGCGGCCGAAGCGACGCGGCTGCTGCGCGGGCTGTTCGAGCAGGCGGGCTGGCGCGTGGGCCTGAACCGGCCCTATGCGGGGGGCTGGTCGACCCAGGCGTGGGGGCGGCCCCAGGAAGGCTTCCACGCCGTGCAGGTGGAGGTGAACCGGGCGCTCTATCTGGACGAGGCGACGCTGGAGCCCGGGCCGCATCATCGGGCGACCCGGCGCATCCTGGACCGCGTCATCGCCGCCCTGGCCGCTCATGACTGGTCCGGGCTGAGGGGGCCGGCCGAGGCGGCCGAATAGGTGACGGATCAAAAAAAACCGCGCCCGAAGGCGCGGTTGGAAAGTCTATAGGGAGGAAACGCCCAGGAAGGGCAAGACGCTCGAAAGCGTCGAAATAAATCTACGTTGCGGCGCACAATCCGTCAAGCGTCCATTTCGCAACTGCGATCACAAGCCGTAACAGAACTTCGGGCGTTCATTTGAAAGTCTGCGGCCTCGGCCCGCCGCTGCGTTTCGCGGATGCGAGATCAATCGTCCCTGGGCAGCATGGCGCGCGCCTGGTTGATGGCGCGGGCGGCGGGCGAGCCCCGCTGGCGTTGCAGAAGCACGCCGAAGGCCCCCGCCGCGCCCAGCGCCAGCCAGATCGGGCCGAACAGCCAGGCGGTGGCCGCCAGGGCGAAATAATAGGCGCGCACGCCGCGGTTGAAGGCCATCATGGCCGGATTCAACACCGCCCCGGCCGCGCGCGCCCAGGCGGCGCGGTCCAGGCTGCTGTCGCCGTCCGGTGTCGCCCCGATCAGGGCCAGGGTGTAGTTCATCTGGCGGATCGACCAGATGAAATCCATCAGCCCGCGCGCCAGACACAGGGTTATCAGGCCCAGCTTGGCCTCCAGCAAGCGCAGGGAGGCGTCCTCGCTGCGCTTGATGCCGATGATGTCGCCGCCGATGTCCACGCCCACGGAGGCGACGCCTCTCAGCGCCGCCTCGCCGCCGAACAACACCCCCGCCACCGCCGCGATCAGCAGCAGATTGGCCGAGGCGAAGAACGAGGCCGAGTTGATCGAGTGGCCCATCAGCTGGCTGTCCACCAGGCGCAGCTCGCGCACGGCCATCTGATTCATCCAGGACTGGCGCACATGCAGCAGGTCGTCGTTGAGCACGCCGCCGCGCCGGGCCAGCAGGCTCAGCACCGGCTCATAGCTCAGCCAGCAGATGAAGAAGAGCGCCAGCGCGCCCCAGTCCCATGGCGTCATTCTCGTCACCTCCCGCCGAACGGCGGTCCATGCTGCGGCGCCGCGTGCGCGTGACGCAAGGGCGCTTGCGGCGTGCGCGGGCGAAGCCTATCACGCCCGCCTCCCCGAGTTCGCCTGAACCACACGAAAAGAGACCGTCATGAATCTGGACGCCGTGCCCGTCGGCCCCAATCCGCCCTGGGACATCAATGTCGTCATCGAGATCCCGCAAGGGGGCCTGCCGGTGAAATACGAGATGGACAAGGAGTCCGGCGCCCTGTTCGTGGACCGCTTCCTGCACACGGCCATGTACTATCCGGGCAATTACGGCTTCGTGCCGCACACCCTGTCCGACGACGGCGACCCGTGCGACGTGCTGGTCATCAACCCCACCCCGGTGGTGCCCGGCTGCGTCATCCGCGCCCGGCCGATCGGCGCCCTGATGATGGAGGACGAGGCGGGCAAGGACGAGAAGATCCTGGCCGTGCCGGTGGACAAGCTGAACCCATTCTATTCGGACATCGCCTCCTATCGCCAACTGCCCGCCATCCTGATCGAGCAGATCGAGCACTTCTTCAGCCGCTACAAGGACCTGGAGAAGGGCAAGGTGACCAACGTCACCCGCTGGGCCGACGCCGCCGAGGCCGCCGAGCTGATCCGCGAGGGCATGAAGGCGCACGCGGCGAAGCAGGCGGGCTGAAGCAAGAGAATTAAAGTCTCCTCCCCGCCCGAGCGGGGAGGGGGACCATGCGCAGCATGGTGGAGGGGCTGGTCCAGCCGCCTCGATCTTGCTGCTGAACACCGTCAACCACCGAGCCGCCCCCTCCGTCACGGGCGCTGAATCGCGCCCGCGCCACCTCTCCATCGTTCCGAAAGAAGCTACAGCTTCAGGCCCTTGTCCTTCGCCAGCTCGGCCAGGCCGGTCATGGGGCGCGGGCCCCAGTGGGCGACGACCTCGGCGGCGGCGAGGGAGCCGAGCTTGCCCGACTCTTCCAGCGACAGGCCGCGCGCCAGACCCAGCAGGAACCCGGCGGCGTACTGGTCGCCCGCGCCGGTGGTGTCGACCACCTTGTCGACGGGGAACGCCGCAATGGGAACCCGCTCGTCCCCCTTCAGGATCACCGAGCCGTTCGGCCCGCGCGTGACGGCGGCGACCTCGGTCACGGCGGCCAGGCGGCCGCAGGCGGCGTCGAAGTCCTCGGTCTCGTAGAGGGCGGCCAGCTCGGCCTCGTTGGCCAGGACGATGTCGGCGGACTGTTCGATGAAGGCCAGCAGTTCGGCGCGCCAGCGGGCCACGACGAAGGTGTCCGACAGGGTGATGGCCACCTTGCGCCCGGCCCGGTGGGCGATGGCGGCGGCCCGCTCGAAGGCGGCGCGGGCCGGGGCCGGGTCGAACAGATAGCCTTCCAGATAGACGATGGCGCTCTGGCCGATCGTCTCCGGGTCGATGTCGTCGGCGGTCAGCTGGTTCGCCGCGCCCAGGAAGGTGCACATGGTGCGCTGGCCGTCGTCCGTGACGTTGATGAGGCATCGGCCGGTGGACGGGCCGTCCGTCAGACGCGCGGTGTCAAAGGCGACGCCCGCCGCGCGGATGTCGTGGGCGAAGACGTCGCCCAGCGTGTCCTCGGCCACCTTGCCGATATAGGCCGCCCGGCCGCCGTAGGAGCCGACGCCCGCCACGGTGTTGCCCGCCGATCCACCCGACGCCTCCACGCCCGCAGCCATGTCGTCATAGAGGGCGGCGCTCTGGGCCTCGTCCACCAGTTGCATGGAGCCGGGCGTCAGGCCGCGCGCGGACAGGAATTCGGGTTCGCAGGGCGCGAGCACGTCCACAATGGCGTTGCCCACCGCGCAGACGTCGTATCGGATTGGAGGAAGGGTCATGAGCGACCCCTTAGCCGGGCGGGCGGGTCGACGCTAGCCCGCCTGTTCCTTCGGCTGAGCCGCGCCCGCCTCGATCAGCCATTCCATGATCTTCTGCTTGGGCATGGCGCCCACCTTCATCGCCGCCATGTGGCCGTCCTTGAACAGCATCAGGGTCGGGATGCCCTTCACGCCCAGCTTGGACGGCGTCATGGGGCTGTCCTCGATGTTGATCTTGGCCACGGTCAACTGGTCCGCGTAGTCGTCGGCGATCTGCTCCAGCGCCGGGCCGATCTGCTTGCAGGGGCCGCACCATTCCGCCCAGAAATCCACCAGAACGGGCTTTGAGGCCTTGAGCACGTCGGTTTCAAAGCTGTCGTCTGTGACCTTGAGGCTGGGCATGAGCATCTCCTGAACGGCCGGACAGTCTAGGGCGATTCCGGCGCGGGTCACGATGTGGGGAAGACAAGGGACACGGTCAACCACCCACGTCTCCTCCCCCGCCTGCGGGGGAAGGGGACCACGAAGTGGTGGAGGGGGCGAACCCATCCACCGAGCTTGAGGCTCGCCCCCTCCACCGCCTGACGGCGGTCCCCCTCCCCCATTGCGCTTCGCTTATGGGGGAGGAGACTCAGCGCGCTTCCAGCGCCGCCCGCATCAAATCCTCGGGCACGGGTGTCAGTTTCGGGCCGTCGGTCCAGACCAGGGCCGCCTCCACCGCCCGGCCCGGATAGAGCCGTTTCAGCACCGCCCAGTAGAAGGCCAGTTGCAGGACATAGGCGGGGTCCGCGCCCTCGGCCCGGTCGGGCGCGGGGCGGTTGGTCTTGAAATCGACCACCAGCACCCGTTCCGGCGTCACCACCAGCCGGTCCAGCCGCGCCGACACCACCACACCCGGCGGCAGCTCGGGCGCCGTGCCGCTGAGCGCCGCCTCGGCCCGCGAGCCGGGGCCGAACACCTCGGAAAAACGCGCGTCGTCCAGCACCCCGAAGGCGGCGCCGATCATCTCGGCGCGCTGGTCCTCGTCCAGGTCCGGCTCGCGGGCCAGCAGGGCGCGGGCGGCCTCGGCGCGGCGGTCCGGCGCCACGTCGGGCAGGCGCTCCAGCAGGCGGTGGATCAGGTCCCCCCGGCGCCAGCGGCCCAGCGAACCGGCCGACACGCGGGCCAGAGGCGAAGGCGCGGGCGTTTTCGAACGGTCCTGAATCTGGCCCGGCGCCACGCGGCGTTCCGGCGCCTCATGAGCCGGCGCGGCCTCCAGCCAGCCCGGGACGGCCGGAGTCGAAACTACGACCTTCGCCTCCACCGGCAGAACGCGCGGGTCGGCGCCGAAACGCCGCACCACCCCCCGTTCCGTCCGCACCTCGCGCACGCTCTCCAGCCGCGCCAGGGCGGCGTCCACCGGCCCCCACCAGGCCTGGATCGCCTCCAGCTTGCGGTTGGACGGATAGCGCCCGGTGACGATCAGCCGATCCCGCGCCCGGGTCAGGCCCACATAGAGCAGGCGCAGGGATTCCTCCTCGCCCCGGCGCTTCCTCGCCTCGCGCGCGGCGGCCGAGGCGGCGCAGTCGTCGGCGGACGAGGCGCACCACAGGAAGCCGCCCTCCTCGGTCTCCAGCAGCGCATCCCCGCGCGGTTCGGAGAAGATCACGTCCGGCAGGATCACCACCGGCGCCTCCAGCCCCTTGGACGAGTGGGCGGTCATGACCCGCACCTCGCCGCGCGGTTCGTCCATCTCGCGCTTGATGGTCTGGTCCAGGGACGCCAGCTGGTGACAGAACCGCTCCAGGTCCGTCGCCCCGCGCCCCTCGGCCGCCCGCGCCTGGTCCAGGAAGGCGTCCAGCGCATCGCCCGCCTCGGCGCCCAGGCGGGTCAGGAACCGCTGGCGCACCGTCAGGCCGCGCCCGTCGCGGCGGTTGAGCAGGCGCGCGTAAAGATCGAAGGGCGTCTGCTTCTCGGCCGCCTCGCGGAAACCGGCGATCAGGCACCGCGCCTGGGCCAGCACCGGATCGGTCTCCGCCGCCACGTTCAGGGCCGCCCATAAAGAGCCCGGCCGCCCGTGGGCCAGGGCGAACAGGGCCTCCTCGGACACGTCGCACAGGGGCGAGCGAAGCACTGCCGCCAGGGTCAGGTCGTCCGCCGGATGCAAGGCCGCCCGGCCCAGCGCCAGCAGGTCCTGGAACACCGGATGGGCCGACAGCACCAGACGATCCGCCCCCGCCACCGGTACGCCGCCCTGCTTCAGCGCCCTCAGCACCTCCTCGAACATGGCGCCGCGCTTCCTGACCAGAATCAGCACGTCGCCCCAGTCCATGGGACGCAGGCCATGGCGCTTGTCGTGAACCGCCTGACCGCCCTCGACCATCGCGCGGATGTCGGCGGCGATGCGTTCGGCCACCTCGCGGCGCGCTCCGCGCAGGGCGCCGGCGTCCAGCGGTTCGTCCCAGGCCCGGCGGTCCTCCTCCTTCACGTCCTGAAGCGGCTCCCAGACGTCGATGGTCCCGGGCAGGCCGTCGGGCCGCGCGGCCACATGGCGGATCAGGGCGCCGGCGCCCTCCCCCGCCTCGCCCCGGCCCGGGCTGAGGGCGCGGGCCAGGTCCGGATCGGCGAACACCGCGTCCACGGCGGCCAGCACCTCGGGCGTCGAACGCCAGGATTCGACCAGCTCGACCCCCTGGAACGTCCCGCCTGCGCCGGAGATCATGCGGTCATACGATTGCGCCTCGGCCGCCAGGCGCTCGGGCGCCGCGCCCTGGAACGAGAAGATCGACTGCTTCTCGTCGCCCACCACGAAGACGGTGCGCGCCACGCCGTCGCGGGCGCCCAGGCCGGTGAAGAACTCGGCCGTCAGGGCGCGCACGATGTCCCATTGCTGGGGCGAGGTGTCCTGGGCCTCGTCCACCAGGACGTGATCCACGCCCCCGTCCAGCTTGTAGAGCACCCAGGCCGCGCCCGGCCCCTCGGTCAGCAGATGCCGCGCCCGGTCGATCAGGTCGGCGAAATCCAGCGCCCCGGTCGCCGCCTTGGCCTGTTCGTAGGCGGCGGCGTAGGCGTAGGCGAGAATCAGGGCCGATACGGTGTCGGCGGCCACCCGTGCGGCCCGCGCCTTGCCGAACCCCTCGGCCAGCCGCTGCTGCTCCCGCGCCAGCCAGTCCAGCGCCCCAGGCCCCATGTCCTTGACGCCGAGCCGTTTGCGCGGCTCGCCCGCGTCGGTGAAGAAGATTTTCCGCGCCAGGTCGACCGGCGCCGCGTGGTCCAGCACCGCCTCGGCCACGACCTGAAGATCGCGGGCCAGCGCCTGGGCCGTCGCCCGGCTGCACCGGGCCGCCCCGGCCGCCGCGTCCAGCCAGGCGGCGGCGTCGAAACCGGGCGGCGACAGGGCCTCGCGCTCGACGTCGTCCGCCTCGACCCAGGCGTCCAGCCCCGCCGAGCGCGCCGTCCGTTCATGCAGGGTCGCCATGCCGCCGTCGGCCGCCACATAGCGCGACAGTTCGGCCCGTTTCGTCTCGAAGCGGTCGAACATGGCCTCGAAATCCGCATGGGCCAGCTTGCCGGCCATGTCGGCGTAGACGCCGGACAGGCCCTCGATCTCGTCGCTCAGGGATAGTTCCGCCATCCGGTCCCGCGCCCGGCGGCGGATGGCGGCGGCCTCGGCCTCGTCGATCACGCGGAACAGGGGCGACACGCCCGCCTCCACCGGAAAGCGGCGCAGCAGTTGTTCGCAGAAGGCGTGGATAGTCTGGATCTTCAGGCCGCCCGGCGTCTCCAGAGCGCGGGCGAACAGGGCGCGGGCGCGCGACAGGGCGGGCTGGTCATAGGATTGCGGCTCACGCGCCTCCAGCGCCGCCAGCCGGTCCCGCAGCCAGTCGTCCTCGGCCACCGCCCATTCGCCCAGCGTCTCGTAAAGCCGCCGCTGCATCTCGGCGGCGGCCGCCTTGGTGAAGGTCAGGCACAGGACGGCGCCGGGCCTGGACCCGGACAGCAGCAGCCGCGCCACCCGGTTCACCAGGGTCGTGGTCTTGCCCGACCCGGCGTTGGCCATGACGAAGGCGTTGATCGCCGGATCGGCGGCGATGGATTGGGGGGACCGCATCTAGTCCTCCCCCTGCGTCGACCACTCCGCCACCCGGGCCAGGTGGTCGTAGTCCGAGATGCGCGCCTGGGCGAACTGGGGCGCGATGCGCGAGCGATAGGGCTGGGCCGGGTCGGCGTATTGGGCCACGCGGCGGATCAGGCCCTCCACCGCGTCTTCCACCGTCTGGACCGCGCCGTCCTCGCCGCTGCGGTCCTCGATGCGCGCGGGCGGCTCGCGGCCGGTGACGGCGACATAGAGCAGTTCCTCCGGCTCGACCGCCAGGTCGGGGCCGAACCCACCCGCCCCGGCGATGGCGGCGGTCAGGGGCAACTGGGCCGCGAAACTGGTCTTGACCTGTTTCTTGGATGGCGGCGCGCCGGTCTTGAAATCGATCACCGACAGACGCCCGTCCCGCACCTCCATGCGGTCGGCGCGCGCCTCCAGCACGAAGCCGTCAGGCAGGGTCCATTCCCCCCTGCGTTCGGTGAACACCCGCGCCCCGACGGCGCGGCGCTCGGTTTCAAATTCCACGGCCCAGCGGGCGGCGTTCTCGCCCAGCGCCCGTTCCCGCGCCAGGCCGGATCGCGGCATCCCCGCCTTCTCCAGCTCCGCCAGATAACGCGCCACGAAGCGCGCCTCGCCGCCCTCGGCGCCCAGCCGCTCCCAGTCCTCTGCGAAGGCCTGAAGCGCCGCATGGATGGCCGTGCCCCGGATGCGGGCGTCCACCGGTTCGTCGGGCCGCTCCAACTGGCGCAGCTCCAGGATGAAGCGGGCGTAGGTGGAATAGGGATCGCGCACCCATTCCTCCACCCGCGTCACCGACATCCTGGTCGGCCGCGCCGAAACCGGCGGCGAGGGCGCGGGGCGCTGGGCGGGTTTCAGGCTGTCGGGCGGGATCGGATCGGGCGCATCCAGCCGCGCGGCCAGGGCGTAGAGGTCGTCCCGGCCCGGCAGGCGCGGATCATCCGGGAAGGCGCCGCGCACCAGGGTTTCCAGCCGCCACAACCAGCGGGACTTCACCGAAGGCTGGCCCTCGCGCCGCTCGGTGTGCAGCAGATACACTTCGGGCGCGCAGGCGATCTGGGCGAAGTCGTGGGCCGACAGACCGACGCGGCGCTCCGGCGGCGGCAGGCCCAGGGCCTTTCGCATGGGCCGCGACAGGAACGGGTCGATCCCGCCGCCGCGCGGCCAGACCCCCTCCTCCAGCCCGGCCAGGATGACCCGATCCGCCCGCACCAGCCGCGCCTCGATGGCGCCCAGGATGCGCAGGCGCGGATGAACCTCGCCGCCGGTGCGCACCACCTCGGCCGCCATCAGCCGCTCAAGCAGCTCGGCGTTCGCGGCGGGGCCGAGGGCGGCGGCGTCCTCGCCGTCCGTCATCAGCTGCGCCAGCAGGCGCGCGGCGCATTCCCCATCCGGCCCGATCCAGGCTTCGGCCCCGCACAGCGCCTCGACCGCCTCGGCCAGGACGCGCGCGAAATCGGCGGGCGTGCGGGGCGCTGGGTCCAGCATCGGCGACAGCGCCGCCTCCAGCCGGTCCAGCAGCCCGCGCGCCGTGTCGATGCGCGCCTGCACCGCATCGGAGCGGCGCTTTCCGTTCCATTCCCGGCTTGCCTCCAGCCGCGCACGCACCGCGTCCCAGTCCGCCGGATGCGGCCCGCGCAGGCCGTGCCGTTCCAGCGCTTCGGTCTCGTCGGGCCGCCCGATGTTCGTCCAGGGATGCTTCAGGATCGCCAGCAGCGGAACCGCGCCGAACCCATCGCCCGTCAGTCCCGCCAACTGCCCCAGCAGCACGCCCGCCGACGTTCCGGACAGCGGCGTCCCCGCCGAGGAATCGGCCATGAGGCCCCAGCGGCTCAGCCGCGCCTGCACCCGTCGCGCGAACATGGGATCGGGCGTGACCAGGGCCGTTGTGACGCCGGGGGTCTCGACCCCCTCGCGCATCAGGACGGCGGCCAGGGCGGCGGCGGCTTCCTCTGTGCGGGCCGACAGGGCGGTCAGCCCCTCCAGACCCTCCTTGATGGGATCGTCGCCGCCCTTGCGCATCTCGTCGATGGCGCCGCGCCAGTCGGCGGTGGCGTCCGGCGGCTTCAGCGCCTCGGCGATCAGGCGCCGCCGGGCGCGGCCCAGGCGCGCGTCTTCGGGGGTGTCGCGGGCGGGCCATGGGCGCACGTCCGCGCGGTCGATCTCGTGACGGGCGATCAGCCGTTTCAGCGCGCCCTGCGGGTGCTGCTCTCCGTCATCGCCCGCGATCTGGTCCCAGGCGCCCTGGGCCAGATCGCGGTCCAGGCCCGGCAGGACCACACAGCCCAAAGGCGCCCGCGCCACAGCGCCCAGCACCGCCGCCGCCGCCGGGACCGTGCCGGTGGAGCCCGCCGCGATCACCGGATGGGCGGGCGGGCGGGCGTCCCAGGTCTCGGCCAATCGGCGCAAGAGGGTCACGCGGCGTGCGGCCGGGTCGCTCAGGCCCAGGTCCTCCAGGCGGCGGGGCCAGACGTCGGTGACGATGGCCAGGAAGGCGGCGGTGGAACGCCAGTGCTCGGCCAGGTCCGCCTCGACCAGATCGGCCACGCGGGCGGGATCGGCCACTTCCTCGATCTGGCAGGAATCCAGGAAGGCGGCCAGGGCCTCGGCCATCTCCAGCGCGTGCAGCGGCTGCACCGCCCCATCGTGGTGCGCCGCGATCAGCTTCGCCAGCTCGAAACGTCGCCTCAGCGGGGTGATGGCGGGCTTCAGGTCCAGCTCCAGCTCGCCGGGCGCGAACGGCGGTTCGTCCTCCTCCAGATCGCCCAGCGGCCGCACTTGCGGCAGCAGCACCGGCCGGTCGCCGGACAGCTTCGTCAGCGCTTCGGTGAACGCCCGCGCCGCCCGCCGGTTGGGCAGCAGGATCACCGCGTCGCTCAGGGCCTCGGGCGCATCCTCCCCCAGCCAGCCCAGCACCCCCGCCGCCAGGTCCTCCAGGAACGGCCGGTGCGCGTCGATGGAGAACCAGCGCGGCCCGGCGACGGCGAAGGGGTCGAAACGGGTCACAGTCTCCCTCTCCCCTCGTGGGAGAGAACTGCGCGCACGGATGCGTCAGCATCCGTCCTTTGCGCGCAGGGTGAGGGGGCCGGCGGTTCCGCAAGGATCAACCCTCGGCGAAGCGGCGGCGCCCCCTCATCCGGCCGCTCACGCGGCCACCTTCTCCCACAAGGGGAGAAGGGAGCGCGGCGCGCCGTCATGATCCGCCCTCCCCGGCCAACCGCGCCTCGGCCTCATCCCGCGACACCGGATCGCCCACATGCATCCAGTCGCCGTCCAGCACGCAGCCGAAAAGCCGCCCCTGGTGCGCCAGGCGCCGCCAGACGGTGGACAGCGAGAACGGCCCGTCCGGCCCGTCGTCCACCACGCCCGGCCGGGTGATGTGCACGCCCATATAGGCATAGGGCGCGCTGGCCGCCTCGCCCCGGAACGCCAGGCCGCCGTCGTCGGCCCGGAAGAAATCCCCCGCGCCCTCGAAACCGATCGACCCCTCGCGCCGCGCCAGCAGCAGGGCCGCGTCCATGCGCGCCGGATCCCACAGGCGGATCAGGTCGGAAAGCGCCCCATTGTCCGTTTTCTGGCCCCGGTCGATCCAGACGCTGTCGATATTGGCCACGAACACCGGGCCGTCACCCAGTAACGCCCGCGCCTTCTTCAGGCCGCCGCCCGTCTCCAGCAGTTCGTCCCGCTCGTCCGAAATGACGATCTCAGGCCCGCCCGTCCGCGCCGCCAGATGCGCCTGAAGCCGGTCGGCGAACCAGTGGACATTGACCACCGCGCGCTCCACGCCCGCGCCGGCCAGCCGGTCCAGCACATGGTCGATCAGGGCCTTGCCGCCGACCTCCACCAGCGCCTTGGACCGGTCGTCGGTCAGGGGCCGCATGCGGGTTCCGAGCCCGGCGGCCAGCACCATGGCGGTCTTCGGACCGGTCATCGCCTCACCTCCACCGGCACATGCCGGTCGAACCAGCCGCGCACCGTCTCCATGCCGGGCTTCTTCAGATTGGCCTCCAGATGCCGCCACATGCGCGGCATGAAGGACCGGTAGCGGGGCTTGCCGTCGCGCGCGATCAGCCGGGCGAATATGCCCAGGATGCGCGCCTCGTTCAGGGCCGCCAGGGCGGCGTAGTCGCGCAGGAACGGCTCGCGGTCCACCCCCGGCATGATCTCGAAATAGTGGTTCAGGGCCACCGCCTCCAGCTCGGGCGCCACGTCGCGCCGCGCGTCCTGCAACAGGGAATGCAGGTCCCACGACGGATGGGCCAGCACCGCGTCCTGGAAGTCGATCATGCCGACCCGACGCACGCCCTCGCGCTGCGGCAGCCAGATCAGATTCTCGGCGTGATAGTCCCGGTGGGCCGCCACCGAGGCCCCCGCCTCGCCCCGCGCGGCCACCAGCGCCCAGACCTCGGCCCATTCGGCCAGGGCGGCGGGACCGAAATCCAGCGCCGGGCCCAGTTTCGGCAGCCATTGGACGAACAGGTCCGCCCCGCCCTGAAGCGCCGTCGCATCATAGGCCAGAAGCGGCCAGTCCCCGCCCGCCCCGGTCAGGGCGGCGGGCGGCGCGCCCTGTGCGTGCAGCGCCGCCATCGCCTCCACGGCGGCGAGGTAAAGCGGCTCTTCCGCCTCGCCCGTCTCGATCACCCGGGCGAACAGGGCGTCGCCGAAGTCCTCGATCACCGCCAGACCGCGCGGGGCGTCCACCGCGATGATCTCCGGCGTCGACAGACCGGCGCCGCGAAACAGGTCCGCCACCGCCGCGAAGGCCTCGATGCGTCCGGCCGACAGGCGCGCCGTCGCGTTCCAGCCCGCCGCCCGGCGCTGGTCCGGCGTCCAGGCGGGATCGCACGGCGGGCTCTCGGCCGAGGGCGCCTGGTCCATCAGCATCAGGGTCGCGCCGCCGGGCGTGGTCAGGCGCTCATATCGCCGTGTGGAGGCGTCGCCGGGCAAGGGGTCGCGGCGGGCGTCGGCCAGGCCCGCGCCCTTCAGGAATTCGATCCGCTCCGTCTCACGATCCGACATGCTGGACCTTCAACTCCCACGCCCCCGCGCCGGAAACGGTCGCAACCCGGCCGTCCCCGTCCTCTTCGATCTCTATGACGAGTCGGTCCGGTCCCAGAACCGCGCCCGGATCCTCCCCCAGCCGCTCGGGCCATTCGATGACCGCGCAGCCCACGTCCAGCGCCTCGTCCAGCCCGATCTCGAACGCCTCACCCGGGCGTGTCAGGCGATAGAGGTCGAAATGGGCCACGGGCGGGTCGCTCTCATAGAACTGGACCAGGGTGAAGGTCGGGCTCGGCACATCCTCGTCCGGCGACGTCAGGGCGCGGATCAGGCCGCGCGCCAGGGTCGACTTGCCCATGCCCAACGGGCCGTACAGCAGCACCGCCTCGCCGGGTTCCAGATGCGGGGCGACGGCGGCGCCCAGGCGGGCGGTCGCCTCGGCGTCGGCCAGGGGGATGCGGACCCGGGGGATGCGGACCGGCTCAGGCAAGGTCGGCATCCGGCTGGGCGGGCAGGACGCGCTCCACAAAGGCTTTCAGCGCATAGGTGGCGCGCCCGGCGTCGGGGTCCAGGCGGCGCGCGTCCACGGGCTTTCCCACGGTCAGGCTGAAGGGCTTGCCGCGCTTGTTCAGCATTTCATGGAACAGGGTGATGTCGCGCAGCTCCATCGAAACCCGGTCGAAGGCGTGGAACAGCCGCGAATAGGGGCCGGACACATGCACCGGGACGATCGGCGCATCGTATTTGCGGGCCAGGGACACGGCGGTGGGGGCCCAGGGCGGATCGGTCAGGGAGCCGTCCCGGCTGGCCCGCGCCAGCCGCCCGGCCGGAAACATGACCACGCACCGCTCCTGTTCGAACGCCGCGCGGGCGGCCTCCAGGGTGGCGCGGGTCTTCTCGCGGGTGCGCTTGGCCTCGACCCACTCCACCGGGATCACCACCTCGCCCAGGCGCGGCGAGACCCGCAGCGCATCGGCGTTGGCGAAATAGACGGCGTCGCCCCGCACCTTTCGCACGGCGTCATGCACGGCCAGGCCGTCGGCGATGCCGGTGGGATGATTGCAGACCACGACACACCGCCCCCCGACGGGCAGCCGGTCCAGAAACAGCGACGTCACCTCCAGGTCCAGCAGGGCCGACACATAGTCCATGGACTCCGCGCCCGAACGCACCGCCACGGCGTCGGCCATGTCGCGCGCCGCGCCATAGCTGAGCAGGCCGTGCAGCAGCGGCTTGACCACCGGCCAGGCGAGCGAGCGCGTCAGGCGCGGTGCGCGCTCGGCGATCAGCACGTCAACGATGTGGGGCGAGCGGCGGGCCGGGACGTCCGGGGCCGCCGAAGCGTCGGCGAGAACCATCAGGGCGCGAACATCGCCTTTGCCGCCGCGCTCGGCAAGCGGTCTCGGCGTCCGCGCGGCCCACGAAAAACCCCTCGCCGCGAGGACGAGGGGTTCTTCATGGATATCCGATGAGGCGCGAGCCTTACTGCGGGTTGGTCTCACGCATCTGGTCGGCCTGTTCGTCGGCCTGGTCCTGCACGGCGTCGGCCTGTTCGTTCAGGGCGTCGCCCTGTTCCTCGAGCGACCGCTCGGCGGCCTCGGTGGAGGCGTCGGAGGCGGCGTCATAGGCGGCGTCGGCCTGCTGCTCCAGCTGGGCGGCCTCCACATCGGCCTGCTGTTCGATCAGGTCGGCCTGTTCCTCGGCCACCGGATCGGCGGGCTGACAGGCGGCCAGGGCCAGGGCGGCGAGGGCGCCGGTGGTGATGAACGCGATCTTCTTCATGGGAGAGGCTCTCCGTTACTAGGGAGCCCTCATAACCCTTCACCCGCAAAAAGGTTCACGGCTTCGTGATCTCAATGTCAGCCGTGCGTGATCCGCACGTCCACATTGCCGCGTGTCGCGTTGGAATAGGGACAGACCTGGTGGGTCTTCTCCAGCACGCCGTCGATCACAGACGCATCCAGCCCATGGCCGGTCACATGCAGTTCGATGTCCAGGTTGAAGCCCTCGCCCCGGTCGTTCTTGCCGAATCCGACGGTCGCCCGGACCGCCGCGTCGGCGGAGACGGGCGTCTTCTCGCGGCCGGACACCAGCCTCAGGGCTCCGAGGAAGCAGGCGGCATAGCCGGTGGCGAACAGCTGTTCGGGATTGGTCCCGTCGCCGCCCTTTCCGCCCATCTCGGCGGGGGTGGACAGATTCACGTCGATCTTGCCGTCGTCGGTGCGCGAGCGGCCGTCCTCGCGGCCGCCGCCGGTGGCGGTGGCGTGGGCCCGGTAAAGCACGTCCATGGGTCGTCTCCTTCGTGATGGCGAGCCTTGCATGTAGGCGCCGCCCGTCCCGCGCGCTATGGCCCCGGCCATGCCCGAACTTCCCGAGGTCGAAACGGTGCGGCGCGGCCTGGAGCCCGTCCTGGGCGGCGCGCGCCTGAGCCATGTGCGCCAGAACCGGCCGGACCTGCGCTTTCCCTTCCCGCCCGACTTCGCCGCGCGGCTGGAAGGGGCGACGGTGCTGCGCCTGGACCGCCGGGCCAAATATCTGCTCATGCCGCTCAGCACCGGCGACACCTGGGTGACCCACCTGGGCATGACGGGCCGCTTCACCCTGGACGGGCGCGAACTGGGGGAATTCGAAACGCCGGCCCCCGTCGCCGGAAAACACGAGCATGTCAGCCTCGTCGCGGAAGGGCCGGGCGGGCGCATCCGCGTGGGCTTCGCCGACGCGCGCCGGTTCGGCTTCATGGGCCTGATCCCGACGGATCAGGTCGAGGCTCATCCCTGGTTCGCCGGGCTGGGGCCGGAGCCGCTGGGCAACGCCTTTTCCGCCGCGCGGCTGACCGAAGCGTTCGCCAGGCGCAAACAGTCGGTCAAGGTCAGCCTGCTGGATCAGCGGGTCGTGGCCGGGCTGGGCAACATCTATGTGTGCGAGGCGCTGTTCCGGGCCGGAATCTCGCCCCTGACGGCGGCGGGCAAGGTGTCGCGGCCCCGGCTGGAACGCCTGGCCGTCGAGGTGCGAAACGTCCTGAACGACGCCGTAGCGGCGGGCGGCTCGACCCTGCGCGACTTCGCCAATGCGGACGGCGGCCAGGGCTATTTCCAGCACAGTTTCGACGCCTATGGCCGCGAGGGCGAACCCTGCCGACGCCCGGACTGCGGCGGAACCATCCGCCGGACGGTTCAGGGCGGACGCTCCACTTTCTGGTGCTCCTCCTGCCAGAAGCGTTAGTCCGCTTCGCGTCCTTTTTGAAAATGCGCTAGGCTGCGGTCATGCCCGCCGCCCCGCGCATATCCCCCAGCCGGCTGTTCACGCCCGAGGAATGGGCGCCGTTTCAGGCGCGCAGTCACTGGAAAGGTCCGCTGCTGGTGCTGCACGCCTGGGGCGTCATCGCCCTGGCCATGGCGGCGGGGGTGATCTGGCCGGTCCTGATTCCGCTGGCGATCATCATCATCGGCGCGCGCCAGCTGGGCCTGGCCATCCTGATGCATGAGGCCGCCCACGGCGCCCTGGCCAGGAACCTGAAGCTCAATGATTTCCTCGGTCAGTGGCTGTGCGCGGTTCCGATCGGGGCCGATCTTCGCGCCTACCGCCCCTACCACCTGTCGCATCACAAATACGCCCAGCAGCCCGAGGACCCGGACCTGATGCTGTCCGAGCCCTTTCCGGTGAGCCCCGCCTCCCTGCGCCGCAAGATCATCCGCGACCTGACCGGCCAGACCTTCTTCAAGCAGCGGGTTCTGCTGCCCCTCGCCGCGCGCGCAGGCCGCCTGAAGGACGGCGCCCACGACTATGACGCCGTGGTCACCGGGAAGTCCGTGACCCCGTTCCTTCTGGTCAACGCCGGGATGCTGCTGGCGCTCACGCTGCTGGGCGTCTGGTGGGCGTATTTCGTGCTGTGGCTGCTGCCCATGGCCACCTGGTTCCCACTGGTGACGCGCCTTCGCAACATCGCCGAGCACGCCTGTGTCGAGGGTTCGGCCGAGGACGCCTTCCGCGCCGCGCGGACCACGCGCGCGGGCTGGATCGAGCGGGCGCTGATCGCGCCTTACTGGGTCAACTATCACGCCGAGCACCACCTGTTCATGCATGTGCCGTGCTGGAGCCTGCCGCGCCTGCACCGCCTCATGCGCACCCGGCCCGAGGCTGCGGGCATGGAGACGGCGCCGGGCTATCTCAGCGTCCTGCGCGCCGCCGCCTCGGCCGCCTGACCCCCGCAAGCCTGTTCACCGGCGCTTCGTGAACGGCCGGGGGC
>JAEZCL010000293.1 GCA_023433585.1 Pseudomonadota bacterium | reverse complement strand
GGCCCGTACCGCCTCGCGCCCCTTCTCCCCCGCCGGGCGGCCGGCGGCGTCGAGCAGTGCCCGCTCGCCGGCCTCGGCCTCCCGGCCCCCGCGCGCGCCGCCGCCGCAGGGCCGCCCCTGGTACGGGTTCACGCGCATGTGCCCGACCTCGGAGGCGTACCCGCCGTCGCCGTCGAGCAGCTCACCGCCGACGATGATCCCGCCGCCGCCGCCCACGTCACCGTGCAGGTAGACGACGTTCTGCACGCCGACTCCGGCGCCCCGCTGGTGCTCCGCCAGCGCGCCCAGGTGCGCCTCGTTGCCGACCAGGACCGGCAGGCCCAGGTCGAGCCGCCGGGCCAGCTCGGCGCCGAACGCCTGGTCCACCCAGCCCATGTCCGGTCCGAAGCGGACCATGCCGTCGCCGGGCCGGATCATCCCGCAGTACGACGCGCCGACGCCCACGCACACCGATCCGGGCGGCGCGGCGTGGTGCAGCGCCCGCCCGAAGTCGGCGAGCACCGAGACCACCGAGTCGAGGTCGGCCCCGGCCCGTGGGCGTTCCGCCTCCAGACGGGCCGACACCACGCCGCCGAGCCCGACGCGGGCGGCCACGAGCCGGTCCACGGCGATGTCGAAGGCGAGAACGTAGAAGGCGTCCGAGGCCGGGCGGACCACAAGCGAGGGTCGGCCCGCCCGTCCGCTGCCGCCGGCCGCCACCTCCCGGACCAGACCGGCCGACGCCAGTTCCGCGGTGAGCGCCATGACCGTGCTGCGGTTGACGCCCATCCACTCGGCCAGCTCGACGCGGGTGACCGGGCCGGTCAGGTGGACGCGCCGGAGCAGCGCGCCGAGGTTGGCTCTGCGGCCGTCCCCCTGCGCATGCCGGTCCGTGGCCACATCCCTCAACATCGACTACTCCGTCGGCTGGCGGCAGGCTTGTGCCCCCAGGGTAGTTGCCATCTATCGACCGCTGCCAGCGACGACATCGCGACGGCTGGCGCCTTGGCCCGCACTTCCCGCCTTTAGCTCGAGCGGACGGGCTGCCGCTGAGCTCATTGCGACTTGGCGCCGTTCGGGGTCGGGCGATAGGTGGCTGACAGAAGGTCGGGCATATCGGTGAGGACATCGTTGAGCATTTTGATGACTTCGTCAGCTTCGTGCGCCTCCAAGGGCTGCCCGACCCTCCCGCTACGTCGGAGCACCTCGTCCAGGCGGCTGGCGAGAAGGTCGAGCTTTGACTTCTCGTCCGCCGCGATGTAGTGCTCGATGACTTCGGCAAGGTGCTTGTCGGTCAGGTGAGCTGCAGCATGGGCAAGAGGACTGCGGCGCAGCCGGTCTATTACCGCAATCCAGCGTTGAGTCAACTGGTCGGTCCGCTGGGCTCGACGGAGGCGCAGCTCGTGTTCGCCCTCCTCCTGTATCCGCTGCAAGTGGACCGCACGGAGTTGTTGGCGGACCTCCGGGTCGAGGCGGACCCTGACCTCGGGTCGACAGTGGAGCGCAACGCCGCGCCTTTCATAGGTGCGGTGGTTTCTCGAAAGTTCACGGTTCAGGCGGTACTCGAACTCGCCGGCCTGCTGAGGGTAAAAATTCCGTGCAAGCTCAACGCAGTGGCGTTCTACATCCCTTCGCGCAATATCTGCGAATTGCAGTGACCAGGCACCGAGCAGTTCCTCGCTGAGCTGTCTTGCCCGCCAGTTCAGCAGCACATCGATTTCGAAAGTGAAAACGGAACCACGAGCCGACACGACGATGGGCCGGGACAGCCGGCGACGCTGGCTGACACTCTCCGGAACGGGCTCTTGAGCGGACGGCACTGTTCCGACGAAAGCGCGGCGCGCTGCTGTCCAGAGCCGGATCAGCCACGTCTGAAGTATCCTCCAGCCGCGGGTCGGGGTCTCCGTGAGAGCAGCCGCGTTAGGTGCGTTCATGAGCACTCCTGATCTCAAGCAGCCGACGTAGAAGACGATGACGCACGCGACAGCCAGTACGTAAACCTCGGCCGCACGCTCGGATCCAGGACGAGTTTCCGGAGCATCGTCTGAAAGGCCTCGGCGGTCGGCGCGTAGGCCCGGAAGGATCGAAGCCAGTGGCCCAGTTGGCGCCAGCCGTTCTCGGCATGGTCAGGATCCAACAGGACCAAGCGCCAGAGAGTTACAACGTCTTCCAAAGCGTGCGGCGACACCCCAGCCAGGGAGAGCAGGGGAAAATGGCCCGGGAGAGGGAGCTCCGACATGATCAGTCGGCTGAACGCGCGGCTGGCTGCGAGCTCCAGGGCGCGATCCTCACTCAGCGCCCACCTCTTTAGCAGCACCAATATCGGAGCATGGCCGATGTCTCCGGCAAGGCCTGCAACGGCACCGGTGATCTCATAGCCGAGGTAGCCATGGGCGTTCCGCGCCACGTGCGTCAGTTCTTGCAGCAAGCGGTTGTGGTTCGCGGGCCGGAAGCCCATCGACCAAGCCTTTGCGGCTGTGTCGCGCTCAAATGCGGCGCCGGACCGGGCGAGGGAGGAGATCTCCGCGCTCACGCGGCTGCTGATCCGATGGCCAGCCAGCCTGTCGGGAGGCCCCGAGTCGGCAAGGTTGGCCACGGCCACCAGTGCAGCCGCCGCAGCTCGACGAAGAGGCGGCCTCCGGTCCTTCGCCCAGTTGCCGATCACACTGTCGTAGACTTGCTCGAAGTCGTGACGGGCGAATCCGGCGGCAGCGACCGCCGCGCAGTGTTTGAAATCCTCAGCCGGATGAGCTGCCAGAGCGTTCAGCCACCCGATGAGCGCACTTCGGCTGTTGTCGAATTCGTTCCAAGCGACGTCCAGAAGCGCCCGGACCATGTCCGGCTCGACCTGTGCCTTGCGGGTTGCCAGACCAGATTTGAAACTACCTATTGCCTTTTCCTCACTGTCCCAGTGCTGAGCAAGATCGTCGCCGAGCAGCTCGGGGAAGCTGTATACCAGCGCAGGCCGACCGATTGCGGAATGAGCGAAGAGTCCATCAAGCCCTTCCAACAACAGCCCGGCGGCGTCCGTCACGTGTGCAATCGGATGGCCGGAGAACACTGCATAGGTCACTCGCAGGGCACGGCGGTGCTGGAGGTGGCGATGTTGATAGCTGCTGTCGACAGGTGGCGTCTCCAGGATGGCGCGCGCACGCACACGTCGCCGAATTTCCCCGGACGGAAGCAGCGCAGCTATTTGTTCGTCGCTTTGCGGAAGTCGGGTCGCTATCATCTCCGCCTGCTGCGCGCACTCACGAGGACGATGAAGAAGCGTTACACCACGGCGAACAAATTTTTTCTCCAGCAGACGGCGCGCATAGCGGGTCCCGCACCGCCGGTCACCGCATCTGTCGCTATGGACGCAGCGGCCGTGGAGATTGTAAACGAGATGCCGACGGAACACCGCTATCGGATCGATGCTGAGGTGGTGAAACACCTCCGCGTGATGGAGCGCGCCGCCTGGCGTGTCCAGATCGCGGACCATGATGGCACTTGATTCGCGTTGCTCGAATGTTCGCTCCAAGGCCCGGATGAGCCCGGCGGTGGCGTTGGGGCCGAGCCGGATGATATACCCGTGTCCCTTTTGCAGCAGATCGGGATGATCTCGAACTTGCAAGGGGTCGCTGGATTCGGTGAGCATGATCTCTCGAACGTTCTCCCCGCCGTAGCGAGCCGCGAGCACAGCGCAGGCTGTGGTTAATCTCCCGGTGCCGGACGGGCCCGCGAGGCCAACTACCGGGCTCCGATCAAGGCGTTGGGTCAAATCCTTGAAGCATGCAGGCTTGACCAAGGTCGCCACCTTGAGCTTGATCCGGCTGACGGGGTCGATGCTGAGCCGAACGCGGTCGTCCTGCGCCACGTTGATGATGCTTCCGACAACGTGCGCGTAATCGCCATATACCGCTGGCCCATCGTTCCGAACGTCGTCAAAACGAATATGGTTGCCCTGCCCTGGCACCCAGGCTCGAAGCGTCGGGTTGGCCTGGACGAAGTCGGCCGAGTCGCCAGACTCATCGCCCTCCGCTTGGGCGTCCGACCGCCCTTCATCCTCTTTGTTCTCTTCACGTTTCTTGCTGTCTTGCAACTGTGCGCCCGCAGCGCCCTCGTCACCCTCCGGCCCTGCCGCCGCAGTCGGCTTCTTCGAGTCGTCTACCTCCTGACCCACCCCTTCCGGTGGCGCGTCAGGCCCTCCATCAGCGGGTGCCGGCTCGTCCGTAGAGGGACGCTGGGGAATCACGACCCGTCCTCCTCGTCCTCCTCTTCGCGCCACGCCGCATGCGAGCCGTAGGCGCGACCGTTGTCGCCGTACACAGTGGGCCCGTTGTTGGTCACCGTGCCGAAGTCGAACCTGCTCCCACTGGTCCGACCTGCCGACGGCTGCTTGGCCTTCTCGGCACGACGGCGAGCACCACTGCGACGATCGGCAGGGGGATCCATGGGAGTGCAGTTGACGTTCTCATCCGGCACGAATATCCACGCCTCATCTACGAAGGACTTCACCTCGACGCGCACTCGGCGGAAGCGGTCTGGCCGGATACCGCTGTAGGACTGGGAGACGACGTCGCGGTGGATCGTGTCCGACACGATCAACGCCACTGCGGCGTCAGGGAACGAGCCCAGCGCGTCGCGCAACGGCTCGGCGTTGACGAGCCTGGCGGCCGTTACGACTGCCTTGCCGGCGAAGCCGTTCTCGGCCAGAGCCACCAATCCTTGATGCATGGCGACGCGCATTCGGATACGAGCGTGATCTGAGGCTTGACGGTTGTGGTCACGCAAGACCCGTTCCATGGCCGGGACGAGTTCGGCAACAATCCTCGGCTCCGAGGTCCCAGGCGGAAAGATGGCGAATTCACCGTCTCCTGTCGCCTGGACCGTCCAACCACTCCGATCCAGTCCACAGAGATCCGCGGCTTCGCGCATAATCTTTCGGAAGTTTTTCTGCGCATGGAACTGTCCGACGTCGTCGTTCCTACTGTAGCTCTCCATATCCACGAACATGATCAGCCGCCGCTGCGACTGGACAACCGATGCCATCTCACCCTCCTCGTGCCCCGCCCTGCTTGCGAGACAATGTCACTTATAGCGAGGCGTGACCGTGGGAATGCCATCAAAATACGGGTTTCGGTTATAGGGCTGTTGTCGCATTCACGTCAATCCCTACTTCAAAGGGGCAAGGCGAGGGCAGCCCAGACTTGACTTGCACCATGAGCACCCCTCAGACTCCAGCTTCCTTCAGCACTTCAGACGTGGAACGCGCGTTGACAACCGCCCGAATGCATCAAGACTCGATCCAGCATGCCGATGCCAAGATCGCCCGACTGGCCGGCTTGTACGGTGCGCTGGTAAGCCTCACCGCCAGCAGCATGCCCGCACCATCCGACATAACAGCCAATCCAGTTCTCGGCCTGCCCCTCGGCCTGGCCTGTGCTGTCTTCCTGTGCTGCTCGGCCTTGGGCACTCGGCACCTGGCACTCGGCTTCCGGCCGGTGGTGACCGGACCGAAGGGAGCGAACCGGTTCGGCTTCATCGAGCCTCGATCAGCACCACTTGCGCTGGATGCGGGACAGGAAATCACCGAGGCGTGGCAGCTTGTGATGCTGCTCGGTCAGATCGCACGTAGCAAGCATCATCGGGTCCGCTCAGCACTTCCGTGGACCTTCATTGCAGCCGCCTCTGCAACGGCTTGGCTGATCCTTGCCTCCTTCGTGTAGTTGGGCACCCTGCCGCTTGGACACCTTCTGCAGGCCGACTGCATCGACCACAATGGTTCCTGTGCTGATGCAGCCGCAACCAGGCCGAGCATCGTCATGTCTCACGGCGAACGGGGTGCTGACATGCG
>JAEZCL010000262.1 GCA_023433585.1 Pseudomonadota bacterium | reverse complement strand
GGCGCGCTGCTCGTCGGCAAGACGAATCTCGACCAGTTCGCCACCGGCCTGACCGGGGCCCGCTCGCCGTACGGCAGTTGTCAGAGCGTCTTCGGCGGCGGCCTGATCTCCGGGGGTTCCAGCTCGGGCTCCGCGGTGGCGGTGGCGTCGGGCCAGGTCAGCTTCGCTCTGGGTACGGACACCGCCGGCTCCGGTCGGGTGCCTGCGGCGCTCAACGGAATCGTCGGCCTCAAGCCCACCCGGGGACTGCTCAGCACCGCCGGCGTGGTCCCGGCCTGCCGCTCGCTGGACTGCGTGTCGGTCTTCGCCGCCGACGTCGCCGGCGCCGTCGAGGTGCTGCACGCGGCCCGTGCGGTCACCACGGCAGACCCCTGGGGGCGTCCGCTGCCGACGGAGCAGGTGGCTGCCCGCATGCCGGGAACGCTACGCCTCGGGGTGCCCGACTCAGCAGACCTGGAGTTCTTCGGCGACACCGGGCAGGAGGCCCGGTTCGCTGCGGGGGTGCAACGATTGCGGACCTTCGTCGGGTCGACCCGGTCGGTGCCGCTCGGCGCCTTCTTCGACGCGGGCGACCTGCTCTACCGCGGGCCCTGGGTGGCCGAGCGACTCGTCGCCCTGGACGACTTCCTGCGATCGCATCCGGATTCCGTGCACCCGGTCACCCGGGCCGTGCTGGAGACCGGGCGGCGCCACGACGCGGTCGACGCCTTCCGGGGCCAGCACCGCCTGCGTGAGCTGCGCGCGCAGGTTGGCCAACTCTGGCAGGACATCGACGTGCTGGTGGTGCCCACCGTCGGCACCACGTTCACGCTCGACGAGATCGCCGAGGACCCGATCGGGCGTAACGCCATGCTGGGCCGCTACACCCAGTTCGCGAACCTGCTCGACCTGGCCGCAGTGACAGTGCCCAACGGCTTCACCAGCGCCGGGCGACCGGCGAGCCTGACCTTGGTCGGCCCGGCGTTCACCGACACCACACTGGCCCGCCTGGCCGCCACCCTCACCGAGGGCGAGGCGCCCGGCGCAGCGGTCGAGGTCGTCCCAGCAGCGGCCGAGCTGCTGGTGGCTGTCGTCGGCCGGCACCTGACGGGCGAGTCGCGTAACGCCGAGCTGGTCGGGCGCGGGGCATTCCTCGTCGGCGCCGCCCGCACCGCCCCGCTCTACCGGCTGTTCCGGATGGACACCCCGGACGGCGAAGGGCTGCCCGGTCTGGTGCGGGTAGCGCCGGACGGGCCCGCCGGCCATTCCATCGAGGTCGAACTGTGGCGACTGCCCGCGCACGCGGTCGGTGGGCTGCTGGCCGGGGTGCCGGCTCCGCTCTCGCTCGGTTGGGTCCGGCTGCACGACGGGCGGGACGTGCTCGGCTTCCTCTGTGAGGCATACGCGGCCGGCCCGCCGGCCGAGGACATCAGCGCCGCCGGCGGATGGCGGGCGTACCGGGGCGCGCCCGTCCGGCAATAGGGCGGACAGACAACCGCGATCACGACAGGAGGCGAGAGAATGGGCAGCATCGGGCCGGTCCCGGCCAACCCCTATCCGTGGCCGTACGACGGCGTGGCGGACACCGCGCATACCGCACTGCTCTGCATCGACTGGCAGACCGACTTCTGCGGACCGGGCGGCTACGTCGACGCGATGGGTTACGACATCGGGCTCACCCGGGCCGGTCTGCCGGCCACCGCCCGCCTGCTGGAGCACGCCCGCGCGCTCGGCATGCTCGTCGTACACACCAGGGAGGGGCACGAGCCGGAGCTGTCCGACCTCCCGGCGAACAAGCGGTGGCGCTCGGCGCGTATCGGCGCCGAGATCGGCTCGGCCGGTCCGGCCGGTCGGATCCTGGTCAGGGGCGAGCCGGGCTGGGAGATCGTGCCCGAGGTCGCCCCACTGCCCGGCGAGGTGGTCGTCGACAAGCCGGGCAAGGGCGCCTTCTACGCCACGAACCTCGACCTGGTCCTCCGGACCCGGGGCATCACCCACCTGATCCTCACCGGTATCACCACCGACGTCTGCGTACACACCACCATGCGCGAGGCGAACGACCGGGGGTACGAGTGCCTCATCCTCGCCGACTGCACCGGCGCCACCGACAAGGCCAACCACGACGCGGCACTGCACATGGTCACCATGCAGGGCGGCGTCTTCGGCTGCGTCACCACATCCGACGACGTCATCGCCGCCACGGCCAAGTGAGGTGCGCCCATGCTGACCATCACCACCGCGCGGCCCGGTCCGTACGCCTTCGACATCGCCACCACGGCGCTGCTCGTCATCGACATGCAGCGCGACTTCCTGGAACCCGGCGGGTTCGGTGAGAGCCTCGGCAACGACGTCGGCCAGTTGCGTTGCACCATCGCCCCGCTCGCGGCGCTGCTGGCCGACGCCCGCGCCATCGGTCTGAACATCATCCACACCCGCGAGGGGCACCTGCCCGACCTGTCCGACTGCCCGCCGGCCAAACTCCGTCGAGGTGCGCCGAGCAGGCGCATCGGTGACCCCGGGCCCAACGGCCGAATCCTGATCCGCGGCGAGTACGGCCACGACATCGTCGACGAGCTGAGGCCGCTGCCCGGCGAGCCGGTCATCGACAAACCCGGCAAAGGCGCCTTCTACGCCACCGACCTGGACGCCCTGCTCGCCGAGCGGGGCATCCGCAGCCTCCTGGTCGCCGGGGTCACCACCGAGGTGTGCGTGCACACGACCGTCCGGGAGGCCAACGACCGCGGGTACGAGTGCCTCGTGCTCGCCGACTGCGTCGGGTCCTACTTTCCCGAGTTCCAGCGGGTCGGCCTCGACATGATCGCCGCCCAGGGCGGCATCTTCGGCTGGGTCGCCGACTCGGCGCAGGTGCGCGCCGCGCTGCCCGCCACCCCCGCGTTGCAGCCCTCATCCTGACCGGGAGTAGTCATGGCCTCGACCACACCGACAGTCGCCCCGCTCCCGTACTGGGTACGCGGCGACACCAACGCATTCTTCGGCTTCGGCGTCAACGTCCTGGTCAACGTGCTCACCCTGACCGGCCTCTGCCTCGCCGTGGTGAACCTTCCCGAGGGGGAGGTGTTCGGCACGATCCTGCCGGCGCTCGGCATCGCCCTGGTCGCCGGGAACATCTACTACACCTACCTGGCACGCCGGCTGGCCCGACGGGAGAACCGCACCGACGTGACCGCCCTGCCGTACGGGCCGAGCGTGCCGCACATGTTCATCGTCATCTTCGTCATCATGCTCCCGATCTACCTGCGTCCCCAGGACCCGGTGCGAGCCTGGGAGGCCGGGCTGGCTTGGGCCTTCATCATCGGCGTGATCGTGCTGATCGGCGCGTTCGTGGGGCCCTACATCCGCCGGTACGCGCCCCGGGCCGCGCTGCTCGGCACCCTCGCTGGGATCTCCATCACCTTCATCTCGATGAACCCGGCCGGTCAGATGTGGCGGATGGCCTGGGTCGCCCTGCCGGTCTTCGCGCTGCTGCTGATCGGCCTGCTCACCGACGTGAAACTGCCGTTCAACTTCCCGATCGGGCTCGCCACGCTGCTGCTCGGCACCGCGATCGGCTGGGCCTGTGGGGCGATGTCGGTACCGGACGTCACGGCCGCGGCCCGGGACATCGCGGTCGCCGTACCCTCGTTCAAGCTGGACCTGCTCTTCACCGGGCTGGCCGACATGGCGCCGCTGCTGGCGACGGCGATCCCGCTCGGCGTCTACAACTTCACCGAGGGCATGACCAACGTGGAGAGCGCGGCCACTGCGGGGGACAACTACAACCTGCGCAGTGTGCTGCTCGCCGACGGTGCGGGCGCGGTGATCGGCGCCGCGCTCGGCTCGCCGTTCCCGCCGGCCGTCTACGTCGGGCACCCGGGTTGGAAGGCGGCGGGTGGACGCAGCGGGTACTCGATGGCGACCGGTGTGGTGATCGCGGTGCTCTGCTTCCTCGGCATGTTCGGGCTGCTCGGCGCGATCTTCCCGACGGCGGCCATCGTGCCGATCCTGCTCTACATCGGGCTGCTGATCGGGGCGCAGGCCTTCCAGGCCACCCCCCGGGCGCACGCCGCCGCCGTGGTCGCCGCGCTGATCCCGAACATCGCGGCCTGGGCGACCGGTCAGATCGACAACGCGTTGGCCGCGGCCGGCACCACCGCCGCGGTGGTCGGCGACGACGCGCTCAACGGCGCCGGGGTGATCTACGACGGGCTGCTGGTGCTCGGTCAGGGCGCGATCCTCGCCGGGCTGGTGCTCGGCGCGGTGGTGGTCTTCATCATCGACAGGCGCTTCGTCCGAGCCGCGATCTTCGCCGGCTCCGGCGCGGTGCTGTCGTTCATTGGGCTGATCCACGGCGAGCGGATCGAGTGGAACGCCAACGGTCAGGTGGCACTGGGCGATCTCTTCGTGGCGGTGATCTGTGTGGTCTTCGCACTCGGCCGCCCGACGCCCCGCGAGCCCGACCCGGAGGAGGGCGAACCGGACCAGCAGCCCGATCGAGCTGACCTCGCCAGCGAACGGACGGACACCGACCGGAGAACGTCCGCGCTGCCCGGCTGAGTGGGCGAGCCCGGTCGGAAGGTCACGGCTCCCGACCGGGCCGGCGGATGCCCGACCCGACGAATCGAAGGGACGTACCGGATGGAGATCGACCGGACCGACGTCGTGGCCGAGGTGGCGGCGGCCTTCGCCGACTACGAGCGGGCGCTGGTCGACGGCGACGCGGACCGGATCTGCGCCTACTTCTGGGCTTCCGAGCGGACCGTGCGGTTCGGCCTCGCCGACCACCAGTACGGGTTGGACGAGCAACGCGAGTGGCGGGCCGCGCAGCCGCCACTGCCGGCCGGTCGCCGGCTGGTGGACCCGACGGTCACCACGTTCGGCAGGGACCTCGCGGTGGTGACGACCCGCTTCGGCTACGCCGGCGGCGTGCCCACCGGGCGGCAGACCCAGACCTGGGTTCGCCTGCCCGTCGGCTGGCGGATCGTCACCGCTCACGTCTCCATTCCACACTGCCCGGTGCGGGGAGTTAGCTGATTCGGTGGGCGGTCCAGGGGCCACGAGCGACATCCGGGCGCGCTTCAGTGGGCGAGCGGGCTGACCCGGTGTCTTCGGAGGAACATCGGTCATGACACGACCTATCCGACCGAAGGAACACCTCGTCGGTCCACTCGTACCCGCCGTCCTGCCCGCGCGTCCCCGCCCAGGCACGATGCCGATGCCCGCTCTACCTGCCCGAAGTCTGCCCACCGGCGATCACCGACGCCAGCCTGGGTGCTGGGGATGGCTCTTCCGGCACGCTGTGGCCGGGTGAGCGCGCAGCACCTCCTGCGCCGCGTTGGGCTGGCCCCCGCACCGCCGCCTCGACGTTCAGCCGCGCCACGGCATGCTCGTCGTCTGCTCCGCGTCGTACACCGCGGCGATGCACGACGACCGCGATACTGGACCCTGCTCGGCGAAGCCGAGACAGCGGCCCGTCACGCAGGTGACTACGGCACCGCTGTCGACTACGCCCGGCAGGTTGACCCAGCCCGGATCGTCATGCCGGAGCGCCGAGCTCGCTAATGGGAAGACACAGCGCTGGCACTGCACGGCCGCAGGCGCCCGCAGGCGACATTCCAGGCGCTGCTTGCTGCCGAGCGAGACACCCCGCAGGAGGTTCGCTACCGGCCATGGGCGCAGCAACTATCGCGGCTGCTGCTCCTGCGCGTGGGTAGGTTCCGGTCAGGCGGCGACTGTCGTGTTGGGACAGTGCACCCCTATAGACCCCTATTGATGCGTAATGATGTCGTCGCGGAGCGTTATCGTCTGACGGTGTCGCCGCCCCCCGACGGCAAGATCGTCTGACGGAGAGGATCGCCATGTCGCTGCCCACCAACCCTCCGGCGCTGAGCGTGGTGATGCCGACCTACCAGGATCCGCAGTGCCTCGCGCTGACCCTCAGGGCGCTGACCCGGCAGACGCTTCCGCCGGAACGCTTCGAGGTGATCGTGGTCCGGGACGGTGGCTCGTCCGACGGGTACGCCGAGGCGCTCGCCGAGGGCGCCGGTCTCCGCCTGCGCGTGCTGGAACTCGCCGAGCGCAAGGGCCGCT
>JAEZCL010000167.1 GCA_023433585.1 Pseudomonadota bacterium | reverse complement strand
GGCCGGCGCCGGGCTGGTCGATGACCACCACGCGCGGCGCCAGGGCCGCGCCCGCCGCGTCCGGGACCGTCGCCGCCGGAACAGACGGCTCGGCCCAGTCGCCGAACGCCTGTTCAGCCAGGGCGTAGGCGGCGGCCGGCGTGATGTCGCCCGAGAACACCAGGGTGGCCGTGGACGGCCGCCAGTTGGCGCCGTGGAAGGCGGCCAGATCGTCGCGCGTGATGGCCGGGACGGTGGTCAGGGTGCCCGAGCCGGGCGCGCCGTAGGGCGCGTCGCCATAGATCACCCGGCCCGCCGCCTGACCGGCGATGGAGCCCGGCTGGCTCAGGGCCACGCGCAGGCCGTCCAGGGTCTGGCTCTGCTGACGTTCCAGCTCCTCGGCCGCGAAGGCCGGGTCGCGCACCAGCTCGGCCATCAGATCGAGGGTCTGGCCGAACACATCGGCCGGAGCGTTCGCATAGACGTTGGTGAAGTCCGACCCCGCGCCCGCGCCGATGGACGCGCCCAGCTGTTCGATCTGGGTGGCGATCTCCGGCGCCGACAGCCGCGACGTGCCCTGACTTATCATCGAGGCGGTCAGGGCCGCCACGCCCGCGCGCCCTTGCGGATCGTCGGCGGAACCGGCGTCGAAGCTGAGCCGCGCCGAGATCAGCGGCAGGGTGTGCGTCGGCGCCACCAGAACCCGCACCCCGTTGGCCAGGGTGCGCTCGCTGATCGTGGGCGTCTGGGGCTCCAGCGGCTCGCCCGGCTCCGGGATGGGCGTGCGTTCGGCCTCCGGCGCCAGGGTCACGACCTCTCCGGCGGTGGCCAGGTCGGCCAGGGTCACCGGCGCGGTGACGCCCAGAACCTGCTCGCTGGCTGGGTTGGCGTCGTCGGCGTTCAGGTAGCGAACCGTGATGACGCGCTCGGGCGTCAGATAGCGCCGCGCCACCCGCTGCACGTCGGCGGCGGTGACCGCCTGGATAGCGGCGATCTCGGTGTCGGCGGCGGCCGGATCGCCGGTCATGATGAGCGACCATCCGAGTGCGGAGGCCCGCTGGTCCGTGGTCTCGCGCTCGCGCAGGGCGCCGGCCACCAGTTCGTTCTTGGCCTCGGCCAGTTCGGCGGCGGTGACGGGCTCGTCACGGAAGCGGGCGATCTCGGCGGTGATGGCGGCGATGCCCTGATCGGGCGTCGCGTCCCCGGCCATCAGCGAATAGGCCGCCAGATAGCCCGCCTGCTGCGAGAAGTCGGGCATGGACGACGCCTGGGCCGCGATCTGCTGATCGTAGACCAGCGACCGGTACATGCGCGACGACTCGCCGGTGGACAGGATGCCGTCCAGCACCGTCAGGGCCGCCCGGTCCGCGTGGTCGTAGGGCACCGTCGGCCAGGCCAGCACCACGGCGGGCAACGGCACGTTCGGCGCATGGAACGTCGCCTCGCGCGGGCCGGTGATTTCCGGCTCGGCCACATCGTTGGCGGGCATGGGTCGGTCCGGCCGCTCGATGCCGCTGAAATACTGATCGATCCAGGCGTCCAGCTGGGCCTGGTCGAAATTGCCCGCCACGATCAGGATGGCGTTGTCGGGCCGGTAGTAGGTCTCGTGGAAGCGCAGCACGTCGTCCAGGGTCGCCGCGTCCAGGTCCTCGATGGAGCCGATGCCGGGGCGCCGGTACGGATGCTCCTGATAGATCATCTGCGGCATGAACAGGCCGAACAGACGGCCGTAGGGGCTGGCCAGGATGCGCTGGCGATACTCGTTCTTGACCACGTCCCGCTCGGACACGAACGTGGCCTCGTCCACCACCAGCGAGCCCATGCGCTCGGCCTCGGCGAACAGGATGCGCTCCAGGTGATTGGCGGGCACCACCTCGTGATAGGCGGTCACGTCGTCGGCGGTGAAGGCGTTGTTGTAGCCGCCCACGTCCTCGGTCAGCCGGTCCAGGGTCTCTTCCGGCATGTTGCGGGTGGCCTTGAACAAGAGGTGCTCGAACAGGTGCGCGAAGCCCGAGCGCCCCTGCGGGTCGTCCTTGGATCCCACGCGGTACCAGACCTGGACCGCCACATTGGCGGTGTTGCGATCCTGGGCCGTATAGACCTCCAGCCCATTGTCCAGCACGCGCCGCTCGAACCCCAGCGGCGGCACCTCGATTCCGCCTGACGGCTGGATCGCGGCGGCGGCCGCCGGAACGTGCGCCTCGAACGCGGCGGCGGGCAGGGCCGCCCCCATGAGAAGCGCCGTGGCGGCGGCGGTGACGATCAGGCGGCGCTTGAGCATGCGGATTTCCTTCAGCCCCTCGATGGAACAGCGTCACCCTAGGCCCGCCGTGAAGGCCCCGCACCTTACCGAGCTGTAATCTTCCACAGGAACCGCCACGGCGCGGTGGCCGTTCTCAAGGCCTTGCAGCAGGGCCGCTCCGGCCCCGGAAAGGCCGCATGTCCGAGACCGTCGTCGATCCGACCTATTCTCCTCCGCCGGACGCGGCGGAGTTCTTCACCGAGAGCCTCAAGCTGCTGAAGGAAAGCGGCATTCCCTTCCTCTTGTCCGGCACCTATGCGGTGACGGCCTATACGGGGATCAACCGGCCCACCAAGGACCTGGATGTGTTCTGCAAGGCCGGGGACTATCCGCGCATCCTCGCCTTCTTCCAGGCGCGCGGCTACCGCGCCGAGGTGGAGGACGAGCGCTGGATCGCCAAGGTGTTCCACGGCGACAACTTCTTCGACGTGATCTTCGCCATGTCCAACGGCGCCATCGCCGTGGCCGACGACTGGTTCGGAGAAGACACGATCACCGTTTACGGCGCCGAGGTTCGCATCACACCGCCCACGGCGCTCTTGCTCTCCAAGTTCTTCATCCAGGACCGATACCGCTTCGACGGGGCGGACGTGAACCATGTCATCCTGAAACAGTCCGGCAGCATCGACTGGAAGCGCCTGCTGGATCAGATGGAGCCCTATTGGGAGGTGCTGCTGGCGCACCTTCTGAACTTCCGCTTCGCCTACCCGACCGAACGCGACAAGGTTCCGGTCTGGCTGATGACCGAACTGACCGAGCGCCTGCGCGCCCAGGTCGATCTGCCGCCCGCCAAGGTGAAGGTGTGCCGGGGCCGCCTGTTCAGCCCGCGCGACTATGTGGTGGACATCGCCGAATGGGGTTTCGCCGACGTGGTGGGCAAGGGGCTGGAGGAACGTCATGACCCCATCGGCTGACGCCCCCGCCCAGACGCCCCAACCGGGCATGGACAAGGGGCCGGTGAAGAAACTCCGCGTGGCGGCGGTGGGCGATCTGCATGTGGGCGAAGCCCTTGAGCGCCCTCATCGTGAATTGTTCGACCGGGTCCACAAGGACGCCGACGTGCTGTGCCTGTGCGGCGATCTGGTGAATTTTGGCAAGACCCGCGAGGTGGAGATCCTGATCGAGGACCTGCGCGCCTGCCGCATCCCCATGGTCGGTGTCATGGGCAACCACGAATACGAATCGGGCCAGCCCGAGGTGGTGCGCGACATGCTGTGCGAGGCGGGGGTGCGAATGCTGGACGGCGAGGCCCACGAGATCGAGGGCGTGGGCTTCGCGGGCGGCAAGGGCTTCATCGGCGGCTTCGGCCGCTTCATGCTCAGCTCCTTCGGCGAGCCCGAGGTCAAGGCCTTCGTCCAGTCGGCGGTGGAGGACGCCAACACGATCGAGACCTCCATCCGCGCGCTTCGCACCGAACGCAGCGTGGTGCTGCTGCACTACGCGCCGGTGGTGGAGACCGTGGCGGGCGAGCCGCCGGAGATCCACGCCTTTCTGGGGTCGTCGCGCCTGGCCGAGGTCATCGACCGTTATGACAACATCAGCCTGGTGGTGCACGGCCACGCTCACCGGGGCGCGCCCGCGGGCGCCACGGCGCGAGGCGTGCCGGTCTATAATGTCGCCCTGCCGGTCCTGAAGACCCTGGGCGACACGCCCTATCGGGTGTTCGAGGTGTGATTTCGATTCTCCTCCCCATCGCCGCAGGACGATGGAGAGGTGAAGCCGTCGCGCTCAATCCTCCGGCGCCGGTTCGTCGTGAAGGCCCGCGCGTCTGCGGCTCTGAACCCGCTCGATCAGGTGCGCCGCCAGCCACAGGGCCATGGCCCAGGCGGCGCCCAGGCTCCAGCCCGCGAACACATCGCTGGCCCAGTGTGCGCCCAGATAGATGCGGCTGGCCCCGACCAGCAGCGCGATGGCCGCCGCCACGCCCATGACCCAGGCCTTCAACCGTTTACTGGGCAGGACGCGGGCCAGCATCACCCCGACGCTGAGATAGAACACCGTCGACAACAGGGCGTGGCCGGACGGGAAACTGGCGTTCAGGGTCTCCACCACCTGGAACTCGGCCGGGGGGCGTTCGCGCTCGAACAGGCCCTTGAGCCCTTCGCTGAGCGCCACCCCTCCCGCAAGGCCCGCCGCCAGCACCACGGCGGACAGGCGCTTTCTCTGGATCAGCAGGAAGCCGATCACCGCCGCGGCGAACAGGCCCAGCACCGAAATGCCGCCGAGCGAGGTGATGTCGGCCAGGGCCTCGCGCAGCCACCACGGCCCCCAGGGTTCGGCCGGGTCGTCATGCGGCCGCAGGGCCTGAAGGACCCTGGAATCGAACGCCCGGCCGTCCGCCTCGGTCATGTCGTCGGCCACCTCGATGAAGGTCAGCACCCCTGCCGCCGTCACGAACAGCGCCGTCAGGGGCCCGATTTCGCTGCGCGCCAGGACCGCGAGACTGCGGGCCACGCGGTTCAGTCCGGTTCGGTCGATGGGGGGAAAGGCGCGCATGTGAGGCCGAACGGTCAAGCTGACGACGGCGTTCCGCCGACCCCGGCCTCACGGTTTCGTGAAATGTTTCCGCGATCACATTTTTCGAATCGTCATGTCGCGTTTTCGGGGAATTTCCACAGGCTGCGAAGACCGCTCCACCGATTCTCCCGACAAAGCCGACGTCAAGTGCTTTACGGCGCGTTAGGGATGTGCCCCCATACATCTAGGCGAGCGGGGCGCTTCGGCCACCAGATTTAGTATCTGGGAACGGAGCGAGGTTCCAATAACCGATTTGTTCAGGGCTGAGATGACTATGGCTGGTGGTGAAGCGTTGAAGGCGGAATTCGGGCCTGAGGCCAAGACGGCGGAGGTGGTGAACCTGGGCGCCGAGCGGCCGCAACTGAGCGTGGTCAAGGGCGTCCAGCTGGACCGCTCGCGCGACGCGCTTCTGACCGATTTCGGCAAGAAGACGCTGGAGGACCGTTATCTGCTGCCGGGCGAAAGCTATCAGGACATGTTCGCCCGCGTGGCCACCGCCTATGCCGACGACGCGGATCACGCCCAGCGCGTCTATGACTACATGTCCAAGCTGTGGTTCATGCCGGCCACCCCGGTGCTGTCCAACGGCGGGGCCGACCGGGGCCTGCCCATCAGCTGCTTCCTGAACGCGGTCGGCGACAGCCTGGAGGGCATCCAGTCGGTCTGGAACGAGAACGTGGCCCTGGCGTCCAACGGCGGCGGCATCGGCACCTACTGGGGCGGCGTCCGCTCCATCGGCGAGAAGGTCAAGGGCCAGGGCCAGACGAGCGGCATCATCCCCTTCATCCGCGTGATGGACAGCCTGACCCTGGCGATCTCGCAAGGGTCCCTGCGGCGCGGCTCGGCGGCGGTCTATCTGGACGTCCACCACCCGGAGATCGAAGAGTTCCTGGAGATCCGCAAGGCGTCGGGCGACTTCAACCGCAAGTCCCTGAACCTGCATCACGGCATCAACATCACCGACGCCTTCATGGAGGCCGTGCGCGACGGCAAGTCCTTCGACCTGGTCTCGCCCAAGACCGGCGAGGTGATGAAAACGGTGGACGCCCGCAACCTGTGGCAGAAGATCCTGGAGATCCGCCTGCAGACCGGCGAGCCCTACCTGATCTTCTCGGACACCGTGAACAAGGCCATGCCCAGGCATCAACAGGAGCTGGGCCTGTCGGTGAAGCAGTCCAACCTGTGCAGCGAGATCATGCTGCACACCGGCGCCGACCACCTGGGCATCGACCGCACCGCCGTGTGCTGCCTGTCGTCGGTGAACGCCGAGACCTTCCTGGAATGGCGCGAGGAGCCCCAGTTCATCGAGGACCTGATGCGGTTCCTGGACAATGTGCTGGAGGACTTCATCACCCGCGCTCCGCCGGAGATGAAGGCGGCGGTCTATTCAGCCAGGCGCGAGCGTTCGGTGGGCTTGGGGCTGATGGGCTTCCATTCGTTCCTGCAAAGCCAGGGCGTGGCCTTCGAGAGCGCCATGGCCAAGTCCTGGAACATGCGCCTGTTCAAGCACCTGCGCCGCGAGGCCGACAAGGCCAGCCGGCTGCTGGCCGAGGAGAAAGGCCCGTGCGAGGACGCGGCCGAGCGCGGCGTCATGGAGCGGTTCAGCCACAAGCTGGCCATCGCCCCCACCGCCTCCATCTCGATCATCTGCGGCGGGACGAGCGCGGGCATCGAGCCGATCCCGGCCAACATCTATACGCACAAGACCCTGTCGGGCTCGTTCGCGGTCAAGAACCCTTATCTGGAAGAGATCCTTGAGGCCAAGGGCCTGAACACTGACGCGGTGTGGAACTCGATCCTGGAGCATGAGGGCTCGGTCCAGCATCTGGACGAGCTGACCGAGGATGAGAAGGCGACCTTCAAGACCGCCTTCGAGCTGGACCAGCGCTGGGTGGTCGAACTGGCCGCCGACCGCACGCCGGAAATCTGCCAGGCCCAGTCGGTCAACCTGTTCATCCCCGGCGACGTGAACAAGTGGGACCTGCACATGCTGCACTGGCGCGCCTGGGAGCAGGGCATGAAGTCCCTGTATTATCTGCGCTCCAAGTCGGTTCAGCGCGCCGCCTTCGCCGGATCCGAGGGCAAGGAGGAGGCCGAGGTCGACCCGAACCAGCCCGACCTGTTCGCCGCCGCGCCCACCGACTACGACGAGTGCCTGGCCTGCCAGTGACCCCGGCTTGACCATTCGGTCATGAAACCGGCGCATCCTCCCTTGCGCTGGTTCGGGGAACACGAGCTCGGGCCGGCGCGTTGCCGGACCCGGACATGCGTTTGGGCGAATTGGGATGACAGGGCCGGCCTTATAAGCCACGCTCATCCCATCGTTGACGGTAGGGAGGCCGTTGATGACCTTGAGCGGAAAGGCTTTTTGCGGACTGGGCGCGGCGGCGCTGGCGATGGCGTGGGCCTCCACGGCGCCGGCGCAGAGCGGCGCTCACACCGTGCCGAACGCCTGGCGGGCCGACTCATCCCGCATCCAGTTCGCCGACACCCTCGATTTCACGATCAACCCTTCGGCCGAGTTCGGCGGCGCCTTTCGCATGACCGATCTGGCCTTTTCGCCCGGTCGGGGCGAGGCGGTCACCGAAGCGTGGCGCGACACCCCGTCTGGCGCGATCGAGCGCATCCGTCTCAGCCGGAGCGGCGACTGGCTGCGGGCGGACGGCGCGCCCGTCCCCCTGGCGCCCCGCGACGCCGTCATGCTCGAGAATGATCGCTACAGCCTCAGCTACACGCGGGGCTGGCCCGCGCGCAGCTATGATCCCGAAAGCGGTCTTCAGGTCGAGTTCATCCCCCATGCCGGTTTCGGCATCGATGACGGCGGCGGCACGGCCGAGGCCGGCGCCACCCTTCGCGTGGGCTCGGCGCTGAACCGCCTCGTGCCCGAGGGCGAGGCGGCCTTCGATGACGATCAGGGCCGCTGGTATCTGTTCGCCGCCGGGTCGCGCCGGGCCGTGGGCTACAATTTCGCCCGCACCCGCGACGGCGACTTCGTGCGCTCGGGCATGAGCCACGATTCGGGCGCCTTCATCGGCGACGCCCAGGTGGGCGTGGCCTGGCGGCGCGGCGACATGCAGACCTCGTTCGGCTACGTCTATCGCAAGCACAAGGTGCGCGAACTGATCGGCCGTGATTTCGAACGCGAACGCAGCGAGGGCGTGGTGGCCTTCCAGATGTCGATCCGGCCGGACTGGTAGGGCGTCAGGCCGTCCCCACCGCCTCCTGAACCGAGCCGAACCCATCCGCCTTCAGGCGATCCGCCAGATCGCGCCGGATGCGCGTAACCAGTCCCGGCCCTTCGTAGATCAGGGCGGAATAGAGCTGCACCGCCGAGGCGCCGGCCCGAATGCGCGCATAGGCGTCCGCGCCCGAGGCGATCCCGCCCACCCCGATCAGGGCCAGCCGTCCCGCCGAGGCCCGGTGCGCCCACGTCAGGGCCATGAGCGCCTTGTCCTTCAGCGGCGCGCCTGACAGGCCCCCGTTTTCGCCCGCATGGGCCGAGCGCAGGCTTTCGGGCCGGTCCAGGGTGGTGTTGGACACGATCAGGCCGTCCAGGCCGTGCGCGGCGCAGGCCTCCACGATCATGACCACCTCCGTCTCGGCCAGGTCGGGCGCGATCTTCAGGAACAGGGGCGCCGCGTCCGCGCCGCGCGCCTCGGCCAGCCGGCCCAGCAGGTCGTCCAACGCCGCGCGCCCCTGGAGATTGCGCAGGCCCGGCGTGTTGGGCGAGGACACGTTGACGGCGAAATAATCGGCCAGGCCGCGCAGGCGGACCAGCCCCGCCACATAGTCCGCCGCCTTGTCTTGCGTATCCTTGTTGGCTCCGAGGTTCGCGCCGATCACGGCCGTTCGCGGACGATGCTCCAGATTTCGCGCGAACGCCTCCAGCCCCTTGTTGTTGAAGCCCATGCGGTTGATGACCGCGCGGTCCTCGGACAGGCGGAACAGGCGCGGCTTCGGGTTGCCCGGCTGGGGCCGGGGCGTCACCGAGCCGCATTCCACAAATCCGAATCCGGCGCGCGCCAGGCCGTGCAGCGCCTCGCCGTTCTTGTCGAACCCCGCCGCCAGGCCGACAGGATTGGGCAGGTCCAGGCCCGCGACCCGCGTGGCCAGAACCGCATCGCGCGCATCGACGCGGCCGCCCAGCCCCGCCTTCAGCGCCGTCAGCGCCAGGCCATGGGCGGTCTCCGGGTCCAGGCCGCGCAGGATCGTCGCGCCGAGATCATCAAGGCGGCTCATGCCTCGATCCTCAGGATCCCGTCCGCATCCACCGACGCCGCGCGGGCGCGCAGCACCCATTCCGCCCGCATGACGCCACGGATGTGCGGAAACAGGGCCCCGCCGCGCGACGGCTCCCAGCGGATCAGGGCCTTCAGCGGCGGGTGATCGGCGTCCAGGGTCAGGATCACCAGGCCCTCCCGTCCGGCGAAATGTCGACGTGCGGTCTCATGCAACTGGTCGTCGGCGGACAGGTGGATGAAGCCATCCTCCCGGTCCACATCCGAGCCCTCATAGACGCCGTCCGCCTGCGCCCGCGCCCATTCGGCGGCCGTCAGGATCTTGTGCGCCGGCGTCACGGCCGCGCCGCCCCGTCCGGCAGGATCATGCCGTCGTAGGTGCAGCGGCCCGCCGCATCGACCTGGAACAGGACGGCCGTTCCCGGCGCGAATCCGGTGCGCACCCGGTCCAGCACCGCTTCGGACGCCGCCGCCTCGGTCAAGAGGTCGAAGGCCAGCTGATGGACCCCCGGATTGTGCGCGATCAGCAGCAGGGCCTCGCACCGTTCCTCGGCCCCCTCCACATGACGGCGCAGGACGTCCGCCCCGGCGTTGTAGAGCGCCGCCTCCGCCTCCAGCTTGGGCGCGTCGGCCGCGATCCCGAGCCCTTCAGCCACGGCGGCCCAGGTCTCGCGCGTGCGCCGCGCGGCCGAAACGATCGCCAGGTCGGGACGGGCGCCGCGCGCCGCCAGCGCGCGCCCCGCCGC
>JAEZCL010000231.1 GCA_023433585.1 Pseudomonadota bacterium | reverse complement strand
GGTCTGACCGTGTTCAACACGGTTTCGTCGCTCGCCCTGCGGCAGCGCAGCTTCCGGCTGGTCTACGCGATGCGCGCGGCGAGCGGCGCGGTCCTGGTCGCCGGGTACGCCGCCCTCTACGCCGCCGGCCGGCTCGACGGCGGCGTGTGGAGCATGGTGTGGCTCGCGGTGCAGTGGCTCAGCGCCTTCGCCGTGTGCGGCCTGGTCCTGGTCCGGCTGCGGCGGGCCGGCGCAGCCCCGGCGCCCACCTCGACCGGCGCGGACCTCCGGGCCGACCTGCTCGCGGCCGGGAGCCTGCACCTGGGCATCTTCGCGCAGATGATGACGTTGCGGTTCAACCAGGTCCTGGTGGCCCGGTTCGCCGGGGCCGGTCCGCTCGGCGTCTACGCGCTGGCGGTCGCCGCCCTGGAGTTCGCGCAGGCCGGAGCCGTGGTGCGGGCACAGCGCATCCTCGCCGACCGGGACGGTGGGAACGGCCCGGACCCGACGCGGGCGGTGGTGACGGCGGCCCTGCCGATCGCCCTGGCCGCGATCGTCGGGCTCGGCGTGCTGGGCTTCCTGGCGCCGGAGTACCGGCACGCCTGGCTCCTCGGGCTGCTGCTCCTGCCGGGCTCGCTGGCCACGGCGGCCGGAAAGAGCTGGAGCGCCCTGCTGCTGAAGCGGCGGGGTGAGAGGGCGACCACTGTGGTCGCCGTGGTCACGTCGGCGGTCGCGGTTCCGGCATACCTCGGCGTCATCCCGTGGGCCGGTGTGGTCGGGGCGGCGGTCGCCTCCTCGCTCGCCTACGCCGTACACGCGTTCGCGTCGAGAGCGAGCCTGCGACGAGCGCAGCCGCCGAATCCTGGGATGGTGTGAGATGGACGTCTCGATCGTGGTTCTCGCCTGGGAGGACTTCCACCGCACCCGCGACTGCGTGCTGTCCCTGCCCGCCGAGGCCGAGATCGTCGTGGTGGACAACGGCAGCTCGGCGGAGATCCGCGAGGCGCTGAGCGGGTTCTGCGCCCAGCAGGGCGTCACCTACGTCCAGTCCGGCTCGAACCTGGGGTACGCCCGCGGCATGAACCTCGGCGTACGGCACACCAGCAGGGCGAACGTCATCCTCTCCAACAACGACATCGTCGTGCACGGTGACGCGGTGGCCCGGCTGCTGACAGCTCTGGAGGACCCGGAGGTGGGCGCCGCCTTCCCCGCTGTGGTGACGCCGGAGGGCGTGCCGCAGACCGAGGGCGGCCGGTTCCTGACCATGGGGGTCGGGCTGGGCCACGCCACCGGGCTGAGCCTCGTGGTGCCGCGCCTGCGGATCGTCGCGCCCCCGGAGCAGGCGGACTGGCTGACCGGGCCATTCGTCGCGCTGCGGCGCAGCACCTTCGACGCCATCGGCGGTGTCGACGAGACGTCCTTCTTCTACTCCGAGGACATGCGGCTGTGCTGGGCGGTGCGCCGGCAGGGCAAACGGCTGGCGTACGTGGCGGACGCCGTGATCATGCACGAGGACGACGCGACCGCCAAGCGGCGCTGGTCGGCGGAGGAGATCTCCGAGCGGCGTACCCGGGAGTTCATCCGGGCCAGCCGGGACCTGGGCGGCCGCCGTGGTCGCGTGGCGGCCACCGCGTACGTCTGCGGCATCCTGCTGCGGGCGGCGGTGGGCCGCGACTCCGTGCGCCGCGCGATCGCGCGCGGGGCCGTCGCGGGGCTGCGTGCGTCGTGAAGGTGCTCTTCGTCTGCACGACAGGTGGCGCCGGGCGGCGGCAACTGGGCGGCGCGGAACGGATGCTCACCGAACTGGTGCCGGCGCACGCCCGCACCGGCGTCGACGTGGTCGCCGCCACCTCGGACGACGAGGTGGGCCGGTCGCTGCGCGAGGCCGGAGTGCCGTGGGTCGGGCTCGGCGCGACCAGCCGGATCGACCTCGGCTACGCGCGGGAGATCCGCCGTCTCGTCCGCGAGGTGAAGCCGGACGTGGTCTGCGCCCACCTGCTGTCCGCCGCCATGCACGCGCGGGCCGCGCTCAGCCTGGACCGCACCCCGCTCGTGGTCACCCTGCACAACAGCCTCTGGCAGTACCGGGACACCGCCGGGTCGTGGCAGCAGAAGGCCGCCATCCAGTCCAACATCACGCTGGACCTGGCGATGCGCCGCCTCCGGCCGCACGCGACAGTCGCGGTGTCCGAGTTCGAGGCCACCGAGCTGCGCGAGCGAGGGCGCGTCCGGAACATCCACCTGAACCCCAACCCCCTGCCGGCCGACTGGCCCGGCCCGAAGCCCGCCGACGCGCCGGCGCCCGGCCGGCGGCCCGTGGTCGGCTACCTGGGCCGGCTGGAGCGGGAGAAGGGCGCGGACCTGCTGGCCGAGACCGCCGCGCACCTGCCGGAGATGGACGTCAAGGTCGCCGGTGCTGGCTCGCTCCCGATCGCGGCCCGGCCGAACCTGGAACTCGTCGGGCGGGTCAGCGCGGCGGACTTCCTCCGGCGCGTCGACTGCCTCCTGGTCCCGTCCCGGGTCGAGTCGTTCGGGCTCAGCGCGCTGGAGGCGCTGTCCCTGGGCGTACCGGTGGTGCACACCGGGGCCGGCGGGCTGGCCGAGGTCACCCGGCACGCCACCGGCACGCTCGCCGTCCGGGCCGACC
>JAEZCL010000230.1 GCA_023433585.1 Pseudomonadota bacterium | reverse complement strand
TGGCGAGACGCCCGCCGCCTTCGCTCGCGCCGCCCTGGTCGATTTCGACCGTCACGCCGACGCAGCGGCCTGGACCCGCCTGACCGGTCGCCTGCAAGGCGGCGGCGATCCGGGCCTGGCCTGCCTGCAGGAAATGGTCCGATGGCGTCTGGCCACGCCCGTGGACGAACCGCTGGAGAAAGCCTGATGACCGACACCGCCCCCCAGGGTTCGCCCCCCGAGCCAAAAAACCTGAACCCCGATCTGAAGCAGGCGGCCGACCCCGACTACGCAGACGCCAACAACGGCAGCACGCCCATGGAGACGATTTCGGTAAAGAAGGCCGGCACGGCCGTGTGGCCGATGATCTGGGCGGTGACGACGGCGGTGCTGGTGGCGATCACCCTGTTCCTGATCTTCGGCTGACGTCGCTTCCCGGCGCCTGCCGCGCACCTCGAAACGGTGTATGAACCGCCGCCGGAAAGGCGTCCCTTCGACGGTTTTGGAAACGCCATGACGCGATCATGGAAGGACTCGATCAATGACCCGCGATTCTCATTTCCAACAGCTTCTCGCCGCCGCGCTCGACCAGCCACAGCCGCACCGCCTCCTCTTCGTCTTCGCAACGGCCGAACTGCCGACGGACGCCACGCCGACGCAGCGCGAACGGTTTCTCGCCGGCCAGGGCGGCGCCCTCGTCCCGATGATGTGCGTGGACAAGGCTCCGGATGATCTTTCCGATTTCTCCGATCTCTCCGACGAAGCCCGCAAGTCCGGTCCCCAGTGGACCATCATGTTCGCCGCCGCCCTGGCCGGAGCAAATGGCGGGGCGCCGGACCCGGCCCAGGTCGAGGAGGCGCTGCAGCGCATGGTGGAGGCCGTCCGCACCGGCGACTTCGGCCGTTTCTCCGCCTATGATCGCGACGGGGCCCCGGTGATTTTCGGATAGTCATCTAGCAACGCCATGCGAGAGACGCCTCGTACTCGGGATGCAGGATTACCTCCCGCAGATCGGTGAGAGCGAGAACGGTCCGGCAAGCAGCGACGACCGACGCGCCGGCGCCGTCGATTGCCGCTCGTCGCAGTGCGGCCAGTGCGTCTTGCTGTGACCTCTCGAGTGTTGGCGGGTGTTCAGCCATATCAGTCCCAGCTCAGCCGGCGAGACGCTCTTTGGCCCGCCACAGGTGTTCACGGTAAGCATGAAAACACTGCTGACCCGCCAGCAGCCGCATGACCGCGCCTTCGGCCATGGAGCTCACGACCTCGGGGCGTTCGCGGGCGAGGGGTTCGAGCACTTCTTCGTTCCAAGCCTTGGAATGCTCGACGTCCAGGGTCGCATGAAGGGCGTAATATTTGCGCTCGGCGCCAATGCCCAGACGCTTCAAGCCCGCCGCCACATGCGTGGCTCGCCAGGGCGCCGTCAGTTCCACCGCGCCCAGGGCGCCGAGGGCGTGATACGCAAATTGCCGGTTAGTCGAAAACGCCACCAGCAGGTTGCCGAGCGCCAGAGATGGCCACACGGTCTCCTCGATCTGGGGATGCAAATCCAGGGACTGAGCCAGCTTGTCCAGCATCGGCCCGTGCATGCCGCCTTCATTGCCGCGCCCCATCTCGTCCCAATAGTTGCGGGCGAGCTCCAATTTTGGACGGGTGGGCATCTTCACCTGCGCCATGGCGACCAGGTCGTCGAAGCCCGCTTCTCCGGCGACTTCCTGCAACAGGAACCACCGCATCTGCTCAAAGTCCGCTTCTTCCGCCAGCCAGGGAAATAGAGGGTCGCTTTCCCCGGGTCCGCGCCAACTTCTCCCCTCCGCGCTCGCAGCTCTGGACGGCGTAATCGCAGGCGGCGCGGCGCAAGTCGGTCGTGAGATAGGCCTGACCCCCTCAATGCTGGAGTTGATTACCGGCTCAAGTTTCCCTGAACCGGAGCCGTCTCTCGACGATCCCAAGGTGGTTCGACTTCGGCCACTTTAGTCGGCAGACCTACTGTCCAAGGTTCCGTAAACCTACGGTCGAGAGGCTTCGGCTATGCCTGCCGCAGTCATTCGAGTTCGATTCTCCACTGAATGTGGAGACGCTCGCCCGCGCCTCAGTCATCCCAGACCCTGTTCAGCACCTTTGCGGCGAGCTCCGCTTTATCCTGAGGCAGAAAGCGACCGTAGTGCGCAGCCACGGTCTCTGGCGTATCCTGGATGGCGTAGCTGGCCTGTTCATAGGATCCCGTGGTTTTCAGAACGTGAGTCGCCAGGACATCGCGGATGCTGTGGGGTCCGTGCGGCAGCAGACCCGCTATGGCGCCGCGCCCCGTATAAGGATTGTAGACGCCATATCGCTGGATGATCAGCCGCCACGCCTCGTAGAACGTGCTCTCATCATACGCCGGGTTCTTCGTAGTCCGTTTGACGGTCTTTACGAACACCGTCTCCGGGTCCGACGCACCTTTCAGAAGGCGGCGGCGGTGCCGTTCGATATAGGCGTCCAGCGTATCATAGAGGCCGCCCAAGTCCGGCAACAGGAGGCGGAAAGGGCGTTTCGAAAAGTAAGCTGACTGCGCGTTCTTGAAGGCGGCGCACGGAATGAACACTTCCCATCCCCCATCCTTCTCTGACCAGCGCAGTTCCCCCCGCCGGATTCGCTCCAGATCGCGTTCCGGCGTGTGCGGGTCGTGCCTACGTCTCAGCAGAAGCTGCCGCAGGTTCTTCTGCCGCAGACCCAGATGAAGGCCGAACCGCACCATGAGCCAGGCCCTAACCGCTTCGGCCGCCGCGAGGGGATGGCGACGTTCATCCGGCATGCGCTTGAGAATTTCGTCGGCGATCTTCCGGTATTCCCCCAGGGGACTGGCGGCCTCCAGCACCGGAAGAAGAGGTTCAAACGGATCGCGATGGACTCGCTTCACGCGTTGGACCTCCTTGGCCCGCGCCAGCACATGGCGGCGGACCCTGTCACAGGCGCCGTCCCAGTCGGCCCTGATGCTCACGATCTCATCGTGCTCGAGCAGACCCGGCAGAAGTCTGAGCCGATCCGCCAGCCAGCTGTTCTGACGCAGCCAGCCCACCTTGGGGCGGGCGAATGCGGCGCCGAGCAGCAGCATGTCCATTTCCCACCCGGTGAAAAAGCCGCGTCGCTGCTCCCGCCATCGGATGTACCAGTCCCAGACCGACGGACAGACCAGCAGACCCAGCGTAAGATCCTCCAGTCGCGCGCCGGCCCCCTTCACCTCGCCGCCCGGTGAAGCGGCCAGGGCGCCGAACATCAGAGACAGATGTTCTTCGCGCTGGGCGGCCGTCTTCTCGCCCCAAACGCCGGAACGCTCAAAGCCGAGCGCGGTCAGGGTCGCGGATTTGAACTCAATGAGATTGGTCACCTCCTCGACCAGCGGCGCCGGCGCTCTGAGAGGCTGGGCAGCGTCCGATGTAAACCGCAGCCCGTAACGCTGCTTGGCCGCCGCAGCCTGGAAACGGCGATAAGCCGTACTCCCGCCAAGCATGGTGCTGCGCACCCATTGGAGAATCTCTTCGCGCTCAGCAGCGCAGCGATCATTGAAATCATCGGGCAGATGCCATGCGAGCCGACGAGCCTCCGCCTCGGGAACACCGACCAGGCGCGCCCTGGACATGGCTCGCGGCTGATTGAGCCGTCCCAGGAAATACCCAGCGGGCAACCGATACCGCTCCTCGATGATGCTCAGCACCTTGAGACTGGCGGGCGTCTGCGGCGCCTTGCGGCCGCGCCGCCAGGCGACGAGCGTCGTTCGGTCGGTCAATCCTCCGGCGAAAGCCACAGCTTTGTGGAGCCGATAGGCAGTGTCGCCGTGTCGCGACATCTGCATGTCCAGGGCCTCAGCGAAGCTGGGCGTATCGACCTCCGCCGCCCAGAGCGGCTCGGGGTGAACCACCACGGGCGTAGGTCGCCGCCCGGTTTTGCGGCGGTCGGAATCCTTCAAAACTGAAACGGGCACGAGACATCCTGCAATCACAGCCGCAATCAGCGCGGCCCGACCAAGACGTCTCAACGGCACCCGACCCCTGAATGCGCCCGCCTTTAATTCTGTGGACCGTTCGTGCTTCGCCCGGTCGTCATCACAACATCATCAGGCGTCAGGCCTGTGATTGCGCCTCGCCATGAAACGCCAAACGTCGCCATCCAGCACGGGGTCGTCCGCCACCAACAACTCGTCGTCGCCCAGGACGAACACCGAACCGCGCTCGATGCCCGGCAGGAGCGATCGATGAATGGTCATGGGAAAAAGCGGCGGGGGATCCAAGGGCGACATAGGGCGACGCTAGCACACGCAACGAACGCATTCTCACGCCCATCATGGTCGGGAGCCTCCCTCTTATTCGACCGCGAGCAGGCCTCGCTCCACAGCCAGGGCCACCGCCTCGATTCTTGTTCGCACGCCGAGCTTCGCGCACGCCTTGGCCAGATAGCTATCCACCGTCCGCCCTGACAGGCCGAGAATCACGCCGATGTCGGTCGAGCTCTTGCCCCGTCCGGCCCAACACAGGCATTCCACTTCCCTCGCACTCAATCGTCTAGCCGAAGCACCGACTTCAAAGGCATCGGTCATTGCATCCTCCTTTATCACGGGGATTAGGAGGATGACCGCTTCCCGTCTCAAGCCAGGAAAACCGGCGTCTTCGCGCCATATTTTCATTGGTCGCCCGCAGACGGCGCTGCGGTTGCCCGCCATCAGCCGACGTCTTAGGTAGATGAAGTCGGGCGCCGTGACATAGGGGCGCGTCGAGAGCCGGGGGCCCTTGGGCGAGGCGGCGATTTGCTCTGAAGCAGCGGGCCCCGCTATCGCCGGGGATTCCAACGCCCGACCCCCTCCCCGCCCCGACTCTTGCGCCGCGATTCCGTTTGAGTCAGGCTGGCTGCGTCGGTGAATAGCCGACAGGGGCTTGGAATCCCCTGTGTGCGATACCCTGGCTTCGGCCGCTGGTCCTCCAGCGCCCGTCTTCTGATGACGCGTCCGTCCACTCCGTGGCGGACGGTGCCGCCGTTCGCGATAGGACGATTCCAAAATCGCTGCACCAGCACGCGATCGCCCTTGGGTTCTCGGGCGGAGCACGGCATGGAGAAACTGGAGGACTGGGAGATTCAGCTGCCGCCAGCCGAACAGGACGGCGGGCTGGATCGGCTTTACAGACAGTACGCCAGCTGGTTGCGTGGGCGCATTCGCCGCCATGTGGGCGCCGATCAGGCGGAGGACATCGTTCAGGAAGCCTATTTGCGCGCCGCTGCGCCTGAGGCGGCCGGCGGACTGAGACATCCGCGCGCCTTCCTGCTGCATGTGGCGATGAATCTCATCCGCGATGATCACCGCCGGACGCAGCGGCGAAACGCGTGTCACCAGGTGGGCGAGATGCCTGCTGCGGTGACTGTGGACTTTCAGGCGCAGGCCGTCCTGCTGAAGCAGGTCATTCTCCACATGCCTCCCCGTTATCGAGACGTCTTCGTCCTCAGCCGATTTCGCGGTATGACCAACGCCGCGATCAGTCATCACCTGAAGGTTCCTTTGAAAACCGTGGAGTGGCGGATGACCAAAGCATTGGCGTATTGCGCTGACCGACTGCGGGTCTAATCGATGAACCAGGCCAACACCCCGGCCGACACCTCGACGTCTTCCGCCCATGCGGAAGCCGCCGACTGGTTCGTCCGGTTAGGCGACGTTCGCGTGTCCGCCGCAACCCTCGACGAATTCCAGGCTTGGCGGCGGCGCCCTGGCAACGCCGAAGCCTATCAAACCGTGGAGCAGGCCTGGCATGCATCCCAGGCGCTGGGCGACGACCCGGACATCCAGGCGGCGGTGCACAAGGCCTACGGCCGCAACGAACGAGACTGGCGCCGCCCGATGCGGCTGATCCCTCTTGCCGGCGGCGTCGCAGCCCTCGCGGCCCTGGCTGTGTTCATTGCGGTCAATCCATCGGGCGACGCCTATTCGACCGCGCCGGGGGAGCTGCGTACAGTCACGCTCGAGGATGGATCTATGATCCGCTTGGACAGCGACTCGGTCGTCCGCGCCCGGTTCTCCGGGGCTGAACGGCGCATCGTGCTGGAGCGCGGCCAGGCCTTGTTCAATGTCGAAGCGGACGTCACCCGGCCCTTTCATGTGGTCGCCGGGGACACGCGAGTGTCCGCCCTGGGAACGCGATTCACGGTCCGCATTGAAGGCGAAGGCGTTCGCGTCCTGTTGGCTGAAGGGGTGGTTGAGGTTCAGGCCTCAGGACCCGCGACGTCGGCGCCCGAGGCCAGCCATTGGCGCCTGCGGCCGGGCGAACAGATCATGACCGGCCAAACTTCGGCGGCGCCCCAGTCGGTCGATGTCGATAGGGCGATGAGCTGGACCGAAGGACGACTGGCCTTTGAGCGCACGCCCCTGGCTGACGCCATAGCGGAGATCAATCGCTACGCGGACAAGCCGATCCAGCTGTCGGCGCCGCACCTGGCCGGCGCCCCTGTCAGCGGGGTCTTTCGGACGGGCGACACGGAAGCTTTTCTGGCGGCGACGGCTTTGATGTTCGGCCTTGAGCGACGCGATACGGCGACTGCGATCCGGCTCACGGCGACGCCCTCCGAAGAAAATTCGCAGGCCCGTTCAGGGTAAAGGGCGCCCCCAGACGTCTCCCCTCCATCTCAGATCGCCATGGGGCGCCTGAACTTCGGAGGGGAGAGAGAAATGCGGAGTTTTGATGGACGCTGGCTGGCGTGTTTGGCGTCGCCATTAGTGTTGGCGGCCGCGCCCGCCTGTGCGGCGGCCCAGGACGCTCGACCGTTTGAGATTCCGGCCGGGCCGCTGGATCAGGGGCTCTCGCTCTACGCCGTGCAGGGCGACCAGCAGCTGCTTTACGCGCCGGATGTTGCGGATGGGCGGCGGACGGCCGGCGTGAATGGGCGTCTTTCGCCCAGGGCCGCCCTGGAGCGGCTCTTGAGAGACACGGGGCTCTCGGCCCAGGAAACGCGCCCCGGCGTTTGGGTGATCCAACGACAAGCGTCGAACCCGATCGCGCAAGCCACAACGGTCGACGAAATCGTCGTCACCGGCAGTTTGATCCGCGGCGCTTCGGACGGCGCGTCGCCCTTGGTCACCCTGGACCGAGACGCCATGGACCAGCGCGGCTACGGCACGGTGGCCGACGCCTTGCGAAACCTGCCCCAAAGTCATGGGGCCACGGCCTCGCCGACCACATCGGTGACGGGACGCGATCGTCTCGGCACGAACCGCTCTCAGGCCTCGAGCGTCAACCTGCGCGGCCTGGGCGCGGATGCGACTTTGGTGCTGGTGAACGGCCGCCGCATGGCGGGCGCCGGCAGTCGCGGCGACATCACGGATATCTCCAGTATTCCCGCCACAGCCATTGAACGGGTGGACGTGTTGCTGGACGGCGCCTCGGCCATCTATGGGTCCGACGCGGTCGCGGGCGTGGTCAATCTTATCCTGAGATCCGACTTTGACGGCGCTGAAACCCGCTTCAGCGCGGGCGCGGCGAGCGGCGGCGCGGAAGAGATCATCGCCGGTCAAACCTTCGGCCGGCGATGGGACAGCGGATCGGCGCTCATTGCCTATGAGGTCCATCGCCAGAACCCGCTGAGCATATCGGACCGGCCCTACACCGCCGACGCTGATCTGCGCCCGTTCGGGGGCAGCGATCATCGAACCTTTTACAGCGCCCCTGGCAATATTGTGCGCTTCGATCCCACGCGAGGCGGCTACACGACCCTCTGGGCCATCCAGCCGGGCGCTTCGGGCCCTGGCTTTGATGCCACCGACGTCAACCTGGCCACCGCGCGTCTGGGCACCGATCTCGTGCCCCGGCATGACCGCCAAGCCGTCTACGCCGTCGCTCGCCAATCTCTCGGCGGGCGCGTCGACGCGTTGCTGGACTTCCGCTGGAGCCAGCGAGATTTCGAATCCTCGGGTCAGCCGGCCTCCTCCGTTTTGACGGTCTCCTCCGCCAATCCGCATTTCGCTTCGCCGAGCGGGGCTGCGTCGCATCAGATCGCCTACTCGTTCGCGCGCGAGTTGGGACCGGTTCTCAATGAAGGCCGCGCCCGCAGCCTGGGCGCGACCGCCGGTTTCGATGCGCGCCTCAGCGACAGCTGGTCGCTGGAGGCCTATCTGGCCTACGCCGAGCAGAGCGGACAAACGCGCGCAAGCCGAATGGTGCATTCCTCGGCCTTGGCCGAAGCGCTGGGCAATGCGCCGGACAATCCTGACACGGCCTACAGCGCCATTCGGGACGGCTACTTCAACCCGTTCGGCGAGGGTTCGGCCAACAACCGGACGATCCTGGATTACATTGGCTCGGCCTGGCAGAGCAGTCAGGACTTCAGCCGCACAAGCTCGGCCAATCTGCTCATCAACGGGGAACTGTTCTCGTTGCCGGGCGGGACGATCCGCGTCGCCTTCGGTGCCCAGCACCGCCAGGAGCATTTCAGCCAATCCAGCCGCAGCTTCACCTCGGGCGTGACGCCCGTCTCGAGCGTCCGTCCCGATGCGGATCGCTCCATGTCGGCGGTGTTCGCCGAGACCCGCATTCCCATTTTCGGCGCGGCCAACGCCCGTCCCGGCCTTGAGTGGCTCGAACTGTCCGCTGCGCTTCGGCACGAAGACTATGAGGGCATGGGCGCCACCACCAATCCGAAACTCGGCGTGGTTTGGGAGCCGGCCCTGGGCGTTCGCGCGCGCGCCACCTACGGCACGTCGTTCCGCGCGCCGTCGCTGATCGAGACGTCGGACGCCCCGCTTCAGAACGCGGTGCCCCTGCCCGCCGGCGGCTATTCAGTATTGAGCATTCTGCTTTACGGCGGCAATCCGGACCTTGAGCCGGAGACCGCCACGACCTGGACATTCGGCGTCGATATCGACCGCGAGCGTTTGTGGGGCTGGCGCGCCAGCCTCACCCACTTCGACACCGAATTCGAGAACCGCATCGCCCGACCCGCTTTCGAGAACGTGGCCGGGGTGCTGATCAACCCGGCCTACGCGCCGTTCGTGCAGTGGATCGATCCCTCGCGACCGGAGGACCGGGCGCGGGTTGAGGCCATCCTCAACTCCCCGACCTTCATCCAGTCCGGCTCCTATCCTCTGGACGCCTACGGGGCGATCGTCGACGCCCGTTACGTCAACGCCGCGTCGCTGCGTGTTCGAGGGATCGACCTCAGCCTGGGCAGGGACTGGAGCCTCAATGATCACACGTTCGATCTGAACCTGTCGGCCACCTATATGGACGCCTATGACCGGCGGCTCACTCCGACGTCGGACGCCGAGTCACTGGCGGGTCTGACGACCCATCCGCCGCGCTGGCGCGCGACCGCGCATGCGGGCTGGCGTCTGGGGCCCTGGAGCGCCAACCTCGGGCTCTACTACACAGACGGCCATACGGATCCGAACAACCGCGGCGTATCTTCCTGGACGACCGCGGACATGCAGGTGCGCTGGACCGGACAGGGCGGCGGCTGGAGCGATCAGCTGTCGGTGGCCCTCAACGTCCGCAATCTGTTGGATCGCGATCCGCCCTTCTTCGATGGGCCGCAAGGCCTGGGCTTCGATCCCACCTCCGCCAACGCCTTGGGCCGCGTCATCGGTCTTCAGCTCACCAAGGGCTGGTGATCGCGTCATGCACAAGATCGCCTTGTGCGGCCTGCTGGCCGCGATCATCGCCGCACCGGCTCACGGCGCCCCGTTCACGGTCGAGACCCTGCTCGATCTGGAGGGCGTGGGCGCCGCCTCCGTGGCTCCGGGCGGCCGCTGGGCTGCGGTTGAGATCAAGGCGGCGTACCGATCCGCGCCCCGGTTCGACTACGCCCATTTCAACGATCGCCAGGTCAGCCGGGTGCACAGGATTGATCTGGCGACAGGCGAAGCGGCGGCGATGCTGGACGACCCGGCGATCCGCGGCGTCACCCACGGTCCGTGGTCGCCGGCCGGCGACCGGCTGATCGTGCACCAGCTCTATGACGAGACCTGGCGCATGGGAATCGTGGAGGCGGAGACCGGCCGCACGCTCTGGCTGGGCGGCAGCCCGGAGTTGCCGGTGCGGATGGAGACCGCGGTTTGGCTGTCAGACGACAGCCTCGCCGTGATCTTCCGCGACGACGACGCCCAGCCCGCCCATATGAGGATCGCCTGGGCCTTCGCACAGATCCTGCCGGAGCGATGGCGTGCGACGGCGCAGGGCGAGGCGCCCTCCGCCACCGTGTTCGGCAGCGGCCGTTGGCGCAACGTGGGACTGTCGCCAACACGCAATCGGATCGAACGCATCGACGTCAGAACCGGGGCGCGTGAAGTGCTCGCGCGCGGCCCGTTTCTCGGTCTGTCCGCATCCCCCGACGGCGATCGTCTGGCGGTGTGGTCGCGCGGCGAGGCGCTGTCCATAGCCGTGGACCGGCCGCTCATCCAAGGCGAACCTGACCGCCGCGGCCGATTGGTGTTGCTCGATCTGAACACGGGTGAACGTCACGAGGCGCTCGCCTCTATCGACGTTCGCGCCGCGCCGCCGGCGTGGCGCGCCGACGGGGACGCCCTGCTCGTCCATGGCCGTTCGCTTGACGGCGATTGGGGTGACGGCGAACTGTTCCGCGTGGACGCGCGTCAGGGACGATCCGAAGCGGTGGATTTGGGACCCTACCGCGCCGCCGTCATGCGCACTTTTACAGGCGCCCCCTTCGTCGCCGCCCTGTGGAGCCATGATGATCCGGTCATCTACGCCGAGCGCGACGGACGTCGGGACTGGATCACGCTCAAGCCTGAGGGGCCGATCAATCTCACCCAGGGCCTTCCGTCCGCACCGGCCGCGCTCGTCGGCCTATGGGCCTCTGATCCGATTCTGGCCGCCGAGGGCGCGTTATGGCGCCTGATGACGGCGGGTCCGGAGCGTCTCACGCCCGCCGAACGGCCTGTCACCCCGGCGCCGACGCCGATCCCTTCCGCGGGGTTTCCGCCTCTCTGGTCGGCGCCGCTTGCCGACGCTCCTGTGGCGGTCGTGGACGCGGAGGGTCGGTTTCAAGTGTTGAGCGCCGAGGGCGGCCAGACGGCTATCGATCCAGGTTCAGGCCGCTTGCTCGCCGCCTCGGCAAGCGGGGCCCTGCGCTTGGATCGGGACGATCGGGGCGTTTCGACGCTCTGGAGCGAAGCGCCCGGCCGCCAGCCGGCGGCGGTTCATGTCATCAACGCTCAGCTGGCGACCATCGCCTCGAGTCCGGGCGAGGCGGTTCATCACCGCAGCCCTTCAGGCCAGGCGCTCACCAGCTGGCTCTATCGGCCCACAGGCGACGATCCAGCGCCGGCGCCTCTGGTCGTGTTGGCCTATCCTGGAGGCGTCGTCGGGCCGCATCCGCCTGATCAGCGCTCCCACAACACCAGCATCCAGGTGCTCGCCGGAGCCGGTTTCGCTGTCCTCACGCCGGACTTGCCGATCTCGCCAGGAGCCGTCGGCGTGCAGAATGAGTTCACTGACGGCGTCCTTCGCGCCGTCGAGGCGGCCCTGGCGACGGGCGGCTTGGACGACCGGCGCATCGCTTTGTGGGGCAATAGTTTCGGCGGCCATTCAGCGCTCTTGGCCGCCACCCGGACGGATCGCTTCGGCGCCGTCATCGCCAGCGCCTCGGCGTCTGATTATGGAGCCAAGTGGGGCGCCTTCCACCCGGTTTTGAGGCTGGACCCTGACATGGGCTCATCGCTTCCCGCCATCGCCGGATGGGCGGAGACGGGTCAGGGCCGGTTTGGGGGCGCGCCCTGGCAGGCCGCGTCAGCCTATGTGGCGGCGAGCCCGCTTTATGACGCCGACCAGATCGAAACGCCGCTGCTGCTGATCCATGGCGACCAGGACTATGTGCCCCTGAGCCAGGCCGAATCGACCTTTTCGGCCATGTTGCGCCAGAACCGGGACGCCGCCCTGGTGATCTACTGGGGCGAAGGCCACGCCATCTCCAGTCCGGCCAATCTGCGCGACATGTACGCGCGGATCATCGACTGGCTGGAAACACACCTCTCGAGCACGCCTTAGCGCCAATGGCTGACCCAGCCCTCGACCGCCACGGCGCGCGCAATATGTTGATACCCGCCCTTCCAAAGCAGTTGGTCGGGATCGAGCGCGGCGTCCAACGCGTCCCGATCCAGAATTCCCGCCGCCGCCAGACGGCCATCCATGAGAAACGGACGGATGAACGACAGACTGTCTCGGATGGCTTGGCCGAAGAAGGCCGTCAGGTCCCCTTTGGAACCCCGCCGATAGACGGACTCTGGCAACCGCGCACGGAACGCCTCCCGCGCCAAATGGCGATCTCGCGGCCCGCCGAGCTCCCATGCCGGGATCGTCAGGCATGACTCCAGAACCGGCTGGCTCAGCAAGGGATGGATCACATCGACCTGTCTGGCCAAGGGGTTGTGATAGGCCGCCTGCGCGGTTACGAGCGCCGACACCTGAAGCCGCTTCGCCGGACCCAAGCCTTCCGCGTCCTGCACCCAGGGGTGCGGCGGGAGGGCGTTCAGCCGCCGACCCTCCCGGCTCACCAACGGCGATGTTGCGGGACGCATGCGTCTGCCTGGCGCCAGGGCTTCCCAGCCGACGCTCCATACCGATCGCTTGAGCCGGCGTGCGGACGCCGTCAAGGCTCCGTTGCATAGGCTGGAGACGCCCTGAGCCCGCCATTGATCGGCGAAGATGGCGGCCGACGGCTGTTGCAACAACGCCGCATCGCCCCCCTGCCCCGTAAACACGGCGCTGAAGCCGCGTTCTCGAACGACGTCGGCGACCGTCGCGATCCGCGCCGCATCCAATCCGCTCGGCGCCGGCCGCATCCCACGAGACGCCTCATGCACCACGGCTTCGGTCCAAGGCGCGCTCTGGCGCGGCTTGAACAAGAGATCGACGCCCAACGTCTCGGCCACGGCGCGCGCATAGGCCCGCTCATCGGCCAAGGCGTGATCGCCATAGAAATTGAGCCCGGTCACCGGCGCCGCTGAGGCCTGCGCCACAGCCGCAGCGACCACGGCGGAATCCAGCCCGCCGGATATCTCAACCAGCGCGGGCGAACAGTCGCCAAGGAGGCCGGCGACCGCACGATCCACGCTACGCTCCAACAGCAGGCGCGCCGCGGCGCCATGGGGCGCGGGATCGGCCGCCGCGATGCGGCCGGGTCGCCAGAGCAGCTCCGATGTCAGCCGCCCGCGCGCCGCCCGAACCGCCAGCTGGCCCGGCGCCACCCAATCCAGCCCCTGCAAGGGCGGCGGTCCGCTGAACGCGGCGGCGTCCGCCAGCAGTATGGCGGCGCGATCGAGGTCCACGCTGAGCGCCCGGTCAAGCTGAGAACGCAGCCAGGCCGGCGGCTGCGACGTAACGACCGCGGCGCCGTAGAGGCTGGACAACAAGGCCTCCTGAGCGCCGCTGGGATCCCGAAACACGGCGACGGTTTCACCGTCCACGTCGGTGACGACCAGGACGTAGCGGCCCCAACTGTTCGAGATGACGCTCCCGGCCAGGGTCAGGGCGCGGCGCTCGAACGCCGCCCCGGCTCCAGGATCGGCGTGCGCCGGAAGCGGGAGTCCGACGACGTCTCCGACCCCGAGACCGGAACCTGACCAGAACGGCGCGCAGCGCGCTGGCCTTTGCGTTCTCACCGCCAGCCAGAAGCGTTTGCTCTGCAAGGCCCATCGCCAGGCCTTGGTCAGCTTGATGGCCTCCAGGCGACAGCGCAGCGCAGGCTGGTCCAACGGCCCGGCGATGAGGACGTAATCGTCCATGATCAGATCACGGCGATGCGCACATAGCTGCGCACGCGGTCCAGATCATCGTCCAGCACCAGATCGCCCACCTGCACCCAGCAGTGCGCGCTGAAGGGCCAGGTCCGCACCCCGAACACCCAATGCGCCGCCAGGTCATTGGCGGCCAGAAACCGCAGCAGCGCATAGGACCGATAGAGGCATAGCCCCTGGCGCGGCGACCATGGCCGCAAGGCGGCGAACACCAGGGCGCATCGACGATGATCTGGAGCGGGCTCTAGAGGAACGGACCCCCGAAACGCCCGCACATCCGCCATAAGCGTCGCCAGGGGCGTGGCCGGCCCGGCCCGCCACCCATGCAGCGCCTGGAGCGCCATGCGCACGCCGTCGACGATCGTGGGGCGCGCCGCCCGCGCGCCGGCAAGA
>JAEZCL010000194.1 GCA_023433585.1 Pseudomonadota bacterium | reverse complement strand
GGTGCAGCCTGCTCGGTCTTTCTGGCGCCACCCGCCAACCACCGCGCCGCCCCCTCCGTCACGGCGCGTATTCGCGCCGCGCCACCTCCCCATTTCATGGGGAGGAGACAGGGAGCTTACGTCCGCGTCGCGTCCCACGCCCCGAATTCATGGGCGATGCATTGGGCGATCAGCTTGCGCCAGACGGGCTCGGCGATGGCGGGGGAGAGGCCGGCCTCGTCGGCGGCGACCAGGACCTTGGCGACCACGTCCTCGATGCGCCAGTCGTCGTGGACCACGTCGCGGCTGGGCTTGATGCGCGCAGCGGCCTCCATGTAGCGCTGGCGCTCGGCGATCAGGGTCACCAGGGCGCGGTCCAGCGCGTCGACGCCGCGCCGCACCTCGGCCATGTCGGCGCAGTCTTCGGGCGGAACGCGGGGGGCGATGGACAGATGGGTCGGCGCGGTCATGGCGCTGGCTTTAGGCGAGCGGGCGACGCGCGCCAAGCCCGGTCACCCCACGAAGGCGCGCTCCAGGACGAAATCACCGGGCTCGGCGTTGGAGCCTTCCTTGAGGCCGAAGCCCTCCAGCAGCTCGGCCGCCTCCTTGATCATGGCCATGGAGCCGCACAGCATCACCCGGTCACGCGCGGGGTCGAAGCCGCCTTCGACGCCCAGGTCGCGAAAATATTCGCCGGAGCGGATGCGGTCGGTGATGCGGCCGGGATGGTGGAACGGTTCGCGCGTCACGGTGGGGTAGTAGGTGAGCTGGGCCCTGGCCTCGTCGCCGATCAGGGGGTCGTCATGGATCCCGCCCTCGAAGAAGGCGCGATAGGCCAGGTCATCGGCCATGCGCACCGTGTGGGTCACCACCACCCGGCCGAAGCGGGAATAGGTCTCAGGGTCTCGCGCCACCGCCAGCCAGGGGGCCAGGCCCGTGCCCGTGCCGATCAGATGCAGCCGCTCGCCGCCGGTCAGCGCATCCAGCACCAGGGTGCCGGTGGGCTTCTTTCCGACCAGAACAGTGTCGCCGGGCTGGATTTTCTGGAGCCGCGAGGTCAGGGGGCCGTCCGCCACCTTGATGGAGAAGAACTCCAGCTCCTCGGCCCAGAAGGGGCTGGCCACCGAATAGGCGCGCAGCAGCGGCTTGCCCGCTTCGGTCGGCAGGCCGATCATCACGAACTCGCCCGAGCGGAAGCGGAAGTCCTCGGATCGGGTCAGGCCGAAGCTGAACAGCTGGTCGGTCCAGTGCTTCACCCACAGCACCTTCGCCTCGTGAAACGGGCTGGGCTTGGCGGGCTTTTCGGCGACGGCGAGGGTTTCGGTCATCGGCTCGTGTGGCGGTTGCGGGAGGCCCTCGACTTAATCCTTATGCCGTGGATGCGAAAGGTTCGCGCGCGCGACATTTTCTGAGGGGGGCTGGCGCCCTTGCTTACCGTGGTGGTTGTCAGCCATCAGGAAACCCGCCTAGCTTCACCGCCATGCGCACCCTTCTTCTGGCCTCGAGCCTGCTTTTCGCCCCCTCCCTCTTTTCTCAGGCCGCCCTGGCTCAATCGATTGATTCCTCCGCCCCGGTCCTGACGCCCGAGCGGGTGTTCGCGGACCCCAGCCTGAACGGGCCGGTGGCGCGCGGGGTCAGCCTGTCGCCCGACGGGGAACTGGTGGCTTTCCTGCGCTCGCGGGACGACGATGTGAACACCCTGGACCTGTGGGCCGCGCCCACGGGCGAAGGCGAGCCCTACAAGCTGATCGACGCACGGGCTCTGGTCCCCGACGCGGGTGAACTGTCCGAGGCGGAGATCGCCCGGCGCGAGCGCATGCGCATCAGCCAGCGCGGGGTGGTGGAGTACTCCTGGGACCAACAGGGCCGCTACATCCTGGCGCCGCTGGAGGGTGACATCTTCTTGGCGGATCGAGATGGTCAGGTGCGCCGCCTGACCGAGACCGAGGGCGACGAGATCGACGCCAAGGTGTCGCCCCAGGGCAATTGGGTGTCCTGGGTGCGCGACCAGAACCTCTACATCCAGCCGCTGGCGGGCGGCGACGAACAGGCCGTAACCACCGACGGCGGCGGCCTCATCACCTGGGCTGCGGCCGAGTTCATCGCCCAGGAGGAGATGGACCGCGACACCGGCTACTGGTGGAGCCCGGACGAGGCGCGCATCGCCCTGGCTCGCGTGGACGAAAGCACGGTGGACGTCATCCCACGCCTGGACATCCAGGGCGGCGGCTCCGCCACCATCCAGCAGAGGTATCCCCGCGCCGGGCGGCCCAACGCGGTGGTGGACCTGTTCATCCATGACGTGGCGACGGGCGAGCGCATCGAGGTCGACCTGGGCCAGGACGACGACATCTATCTGGCGCGGGTGGACTGGGCGGCGGACGGCGGGACGCTCTATGTCCAGCGCCAGTCGCGGGACCAGAAGACCCTGGACCTGCTGGCCGTTGATCCGGCCACGGGCGAAAGCCGGGTGATCGTCACCCAGACCGACGACGCCTGGGTCGCCCTGACCCACGATTTCCGCGCGCTTGAGGACGGACGCTTCGTCTGGTCGTCGGAGGCGGGCGGCTGGCGCCATCTCTATCTCCACGAGACCGACGGAACCCTGGTGCGCCAGATCACCACGGGCGATTTCGCGGTCAAATCGCTGGACGGGATCAATGAGGAGACGGGCGAGGTCTTCTTCACCGCCTCGTTCGAGATCGAAGACGGCCAGGCGCGCGAGGAGCCCCTCGAGCAACGCCTGTGGCGGACTACGCTGAACGGCGGAACGCCCGCGCCCGTCACGGCCGAAGGCGGCTGGTGGTCCGTGACCATGAACGGCCCGGCCACCGCCTTCGTCGGGAACTACTCCGATCCCATGACGCCGGGCCGCAGCGGACTTTACAGCGCCGACGGGACCTTCATCCGCTGGATCGAGGAGAACCTGCTGGACGAGAGCCATCCCTATCACCCCTATCTGGCGCGCCACCGGACGCCGGAATATGGAACCCTCGAGACGCCGGACGGCCATACGCTGGTCTGGCAGATGACGACGCCGCACGACTTCGATCCGTCGCGGCGCTGGCCGGTGGTGATCCAGGTTTACGGCGGCCCCTCGAGCGGCGGCGTGCGCCGGGGCTGGCAGTCGATGACCACGCGCCTGCTGAACGAGGCGGGATACGTGGTCTTCCGCGTCGACAACCGGGGCGAGGGCTACCGTTCGGCCGCCTTCAAGCGGGCGCTGCACCTGCGCATGGGCACGGTGGAGGTTCAGGACCAGGTGCTGGGCGCCGACCATCTGCGGTCGCTGCGCTTTATCGACGCCGACAGGATTTCCGCCATGGGCTGGAGCTACGGCGGCTTCATGACCCTGCACATGCTGACCGAGCCGGACATGGGCCTGGCCTCGGCCATTTCGGGCGCGCCGGTGACGGACTGGAGCCTTTACGACACCCATTACACCGAGCGGTTCATGTCGACGCCGCAGGACAATCCGGACGGCTACGCCGCCTCGGACGTGGTCGATCAGCTGGGCGCCCTGACCGGCCGTCTGCTGTTGCTGCACGGCATGGCCGACGACACCGTCATCTTCGAGAACACCACCCGCGTTCTGAACGCGCTTCAGGAACAGAGCGTCCCCTTCGAGACCATGCTCTATCCCGGTCAGAGGCACGGCATCCGGGGCAATCCGCGCCAACTGCACCAGTGGCGCACCTATCTGGACTTCCTGGACCGCACCATCGGGGAGCGGAGCGAGTGAGAGCCTTGCGCGCTTCGAGAGGGACACTTGGAGGCGGGTTCAAGCCTGAGAGGATGAATAAGCGCGTGGCTTCGTGGGCGGCAGTCGTCGCCGGGCTGGCGCTTTCCGCGTGCGCCACGGCGCCCGGCCTTGAGGCCCGCGATCAGGCGACGGTCAACGCCGTCATCGCCTGGAGCCCGGCGACGGCGAGCGCTGACTGGAACCCAGAGGCGCCGGATCGCTCCATCCTCGGCATGCCCGTCCTCATCAAGGACAACATCGAGACCGCCGACATGCCGACCACCGCCGGGTCGCTGGCGTTGATCGACAACGCGCCGGGCCGGGACGCGCCGCTGGTGGCGCGGCTGCGCGAAGCGGGCGCCGTGATCGCGGGCAAGGCGAACCTGTCCGAATGGGCCAATTTCCGGGGCGCGGGCTCCATCAGCGGCTGGAGCGCCGTGGGCGGGCTGACGCGCAATCCCCACGCCCTGGACCGCAACCCCTGCGGCTCGTCCTCGGGCAGCGCGGCGGCGGTGGCGGCGGGGCTGGTCCCGGCGGCCATCGGCACCGAGACCAACGGCTCCATCGTCTGCCCGGCGGCGGCCAACGGCGTCGTGGGATTCAAGCCCACAGTGGGGCTGGTGTCGCGCACCCACATCATCCCCATCGCCGAGAGCCAGGACACCGCCGGCCCCATGACCCGCACGGTCCAGGACGCGGCCCTGATCCTGGGCGTCATCGCCGGGCGCGACCCGGCCGATCCGGCCACGGCCGAGGCGGACGCCAGGCGCACCGATTACCGCGCGGCGCTGGACGCGGGCTCCCTGGCGGGCGCGCGCATCGGCGTGGCGCGGTTCCTGGCCGGTTATCACGACGATACCGACGCGGTGTTCGAGCAGGCGCTGGAAACCTTGCGCGCGGCCGGGGCCGAATTGGTCGAAATCATCGAAGGGCCGGACATGCAGACCATCGGCCAGGCCCAGTTCACCGTCCTGCTGACCGAGTTCAAGACGGGGCTGAACGCCTATCTGGCGACCACCGATCCGGTCCAGGTCCCGACCCGCACCCTGGCCGACCTGATCGCCTTCAACGAAGCGGAGCCGCGCGAGCTGGCCCTGTTCGGCCAGGAGTATTTCATCCAGGCCGAGGCGACCGGCGGGCTGGACGATCCCGAGTATCGGGAGGCCCTGGCCACGGCCCGAAGGCTGGCGCGCGAAGAAGGGATCGACCGACTGCTGGCCGAGCACGACGTCATCGCCCTGGTCGCGCCCACCGGCGGCCCGGCCTGGCCGAATGATCCGGTGATGGGCGACCGGTTCCTGGGCTCGGCCAGCACCCTGGCGGCCGTGGCGGGCTATCCGCACCTGACCGTGCCCATGGGGTTTGTGGACGGCCTGCCGGTGGGCCTGTCGATCTTCGGCGCCCAATGGGACGACGCGCGCATCCTGTCGCTAGGATATGCTTACGAACAGCGCAGCCGCGCGTTCCGGGCGCCCGCCTTCCTGGACAGCGTCAATGACAACGAGGCGATCGCGCCCCTGCTGAGGCCGGCCGCCTCGCAATAGAAGCAGAACTCTCCTCCCCGCATGGCGGGGAGGGGGGCCGCCCCGGCGACTCAGCCGGGGTGGTGGAGGGGGCGGCTCGGTGTCCGCCGCATGAATCGCCGATCCCTTTCCGCTCGCGCCGCCCCCTCCGTCACGGGCGCTTAAGTCGCGCCCGCGCCACCTCCCCATCCCAAGTGATGGGGAGGAGAAAATCAGCCGAACACCTTCGCCATCAGGCGCTCCAGCCACTCGGCGTCCACGGCGTCGAAGGCGGCTTTTTCGGTCGCATCCACGTCCAGCACAGCGATCAGAGCGCCGGAAGGGTCGAACACCGGGACCACGATCTCGCTGGCCGAACGGGAATCGCAGGCGATGTGGCCGGGGAATGCGTTTACGTCCTGGACGACCTGGGTGCGCCGTTGTGCGGCGGCGTTTCCGCACACGCCGCGCCCGAAGGCTATGCGCAGGCATCCCAGCGTGCCCTGATAGGGGCCGACCACCAATTCATCGCCCTTGGCCGCATCCACCACATAGAAGCCGGTCCAGAAGAAGGCCGGAAAGGCGTCCGCCAGCATGGAGGCGACCGTGGCCATGCGCGCGATGCGGTTCGGTTCGCCGTCCAGAACCGCCAGGATTTCGCTTTCGACCTCGGCGTAGCGGGCCGCTTTGTCGGCGGGGCGGTTGGTGCGGGCGACATAGGCCATGGGGCTCTCCTGTTGTCCGGCGATATAGGTCCACAGGAACCTTGGCGACAGTCCCGAAGCCTTTGTGCTGAAGGAAAACGGCCAAGTCCCTGATTCGCTTCGGGAACACATTTTTCGGCCATGATGCGGCAACGCTTGGAGGGGGCGGGCGTTAACCTTGACAGATGGTTAACGTGACCGGATCGTCCCGGTCGAACAGAGTTAGATTGGGCCCTTGCGGCCTTTTGTCGGTGGGACGGAATGGACGATCACGAGCATCCAGAGCCCAGTCGGCGGGGTTTTGACCGCTTCAACCGCTCCGGCGGCATGGGGCCGCTGCCGTTCCTGGCGGCGGCGGCGGTGCTCGCGCTGGCGGTGCTGGGTGCGCTGCTGCTGTCCGGATTCGGAGACCGGGGCCTGAGATTCTGGAGCCGGTCCGATGCGGCCGAGGCGGCCTGTCCCCGCCCGGCGTCGGTGACGGGTTCGGACTTCAACGATCAGGAAGCCGGCATCCGTCAATTGCGCCGGCTGGCCTTCCGGGGCGACTTCTTCGCCCAGCTGGAGCTGGGCGGCCGCTACGCCGCGAGCCGCGCCACCGACCGCAATCTGGAGGACCCGATCGAGAGTTCGGTCTGGTACGCCATGGCGCTCGCCAATACCGAGGGTTTCGCGCCCATCAACAGCGCGCGGCGTGCGGGCCTCGGTTCGTGGCGGCCCCTGTCGGGCTATGACGACTGCCGCGCCTTTGAGCGGCGCGTGGCCTATCAGCGGCTGGACACCATGCTGTCGCGCATGACCCGCGATGAGCAGGAAGAGGTGCGCGACCGGGTCATCTATGTCCTGTCGACCCAGGACGCGGACGGATACCGCACCCTGGCCCGGCTGCACGACGCGCTCTACGGCCCGTTCGGCGAGCCCATCGACAACCGCCAGGCGCGCGAGGCGTGGGGCCAGGGCCATCGTCCCGGCGACCCCCTGCGCCAGGGGCGGGGCGGGCGTCAGGCGGCAGTGAGCCTGTTCCCGCGCAACGACGTGGACGCCTATCTCTACAACTATCTGGCGGTGCAGACCGGGGACGTGGGCGCCTATGTGCTGCTGCGCGACTTCGAGGCGTCCTCGCCGGCGCGGTCGCGCTACGGCGCCTTCGTGGAGGCCAAGGCGCGCCAGTGGGTGCCGCCGTTCGAGTTCTATCCCAACCAGGCGCCGCGCTCCGGCGTGCCCCATTCGGACGAGAGCCGTTCGCGCGGCGACGCCTATGATTACGCCCTGACGCGGATCAGCGAGCTGCCCTTCGTCCATGTGGGCCGCGCCCTGCGCTATCTCGGCGTCACCGACACTGTCGCGCCGTCGCCGGACGCTCTGTCGAAACGCCAGATCGAGACGCTGGAGGCCATGCTGGGCCATCCCATGGAAGGGCGCCTGTCGTTCCAGGAGCGGGTGCGCGCCATCCAGTTGGCCGCCGTCAACGGCTCGTCGGAGGCGCAGCTGGTGCTGGCGGTGATGTACGCCGAGGGCGTCGGCGTGCCGGCCGACTACGCCCGCTCGTTCCACTGGTTCAGCCAGGCCGACCGCCAGGGCTCGCCCGAGGCCAAGTTCGCCATGTCCAGCTATTTCGCCCTGGGCGTCGCGGGCGTGGCCGATCAGGACAAGGCCGAGGCCGTGGTCTACCGCATCGAATCCGCGCTGTCGGGCTTCACCCCGTCGGCGTCCCGCCTGCAGGCCGTCCTGGCCCAGGTCTCGCGTTCGCAAAGCCGATGAGGCGCCGGTCATGAAGACACCCCTGTTCACCCCCGCGCGCATGACGATCGCCGCCGCCGTTTCGGGCATGGCCCTGATCGGGTTCGCGGGCCTGGCCGACGGGCCTGCCGCGGCCCAGACCGCCGCCAAGGTGGAGAGTCAGACCCGGCCCAATTTCGGCATCCTGCTGGACCCGCCCACGCGCAGCCGCGCGCGCGTTCAGCGGCGCTGGAGCTACCGTGACCATCGTCCGTTCCGCCCCGGCCCCGCCTATCCGCCGCCGCCCATCGCGGGCGAGCAGGTGGTGCTGATCGACTGCGGCGGCAATCCGGGCTCGGGCGCGCTGGAGCACGCCGTGGCGCGCGTGGCGCCGGGCGGCACCCTGGTGATCCGTGCCCGGGGCGGCGCCTGCGTCGGCTGGCTGAACATCGACAAGCCCATGACCATCATGGGCGACGCCGGTTTCGACCGCCGCGACTGGGACCGCCAGCCCTCGGCCACCATCCAGGCGCCGGACGGCCTGCCGTGCATGACGGTGGCGCAAGGGGTGCGGGTCGAGGTGCGCGACGTGGTGTTCGAATCCCGCAACGCCGGGAACGCCGCCTGCGTGGTGGGCTACGGCGCCCAGATGATCTTCGACCGGACAGGGTTCCGGCACGGTGGCGACGAACCGGCCATCTACGCCGACGGCGGCGCGCTGGACATCAGGAACAGCGTCATCGAGGCCCACACCATCGCCCCCGCCGTGGTGGCCGACGGCGCGGGCGTTTCGGCCTATGAGGTGGACATCACCCACGCACAGGCGGGCATGGAGCTGATCCCCGGCCCCGGCCAGACCGCGCGCCTGACCCGCGTGTCCATGAAGGGCACCGAGGCGCCCAATAATTTCGGCCCCCGCTCCATCGGCCTGATGATCCGCTCGGGCCGCGACTATGGCCGGGTCGAGGTCGAGGGCTCGCGCATCTGCGGCTATGTGGAGGGCGTGGCCGTGGAGGGCGCTTCCGTCGATGTGCGCGACAGCCGCATCTGCCGCGCCGACAAGGGCGCCGTGCTCTACAACGGCGAACTGACCCTGACCGACAGCCGTGTGCGGGCCGACACGGTCGGCGTGGCCGCCGCCTCGGGCCGGGCGGTCATCACCGACAACGTCTTCGTGGGCGTCCGCCAGCTGGTGTTCGCCGAGCCGCGCGCCTCGGTCGAGGAAAGCGGCAACCGGGTCTGGTCGCGCCACGAGATCTGCCGACCGCAGTTCCAGCCCCGCTACCGGGATCGCTACGCCTTCGCCCCGGCGCGCGGGCCGTCGTGGCAGTGCCAGTACGATCCCTATCCGCGCGACTGGTGGGCCCAGGACGATGGCTGGTACGGCGACCCGTATCAGGACTACGCCTACGGCCTGGACGGCTGGGACCGCTACAACCAGGGCTATGGCTGGTACGACCGTGACGGCCGCTACATCCAGGATGATCGTTACCGGGGCGACGATCGCTGGAACCGGGGCGGACGTCGCGGCTGGGGCTGGTAGCTCCCGTCATTACGGGGCGCTCGAAGAGCCAACCCGGAACCCA
>JAEZCL010000157.1 GCA_023433585.1 Pseudomonadota bacterium | reverse complement strand
GTGCTGGCCGACGTGGAGCGCCTGCGCGCCCTGCCCGCCCTGCCCGGCTCCCTGGCGGAGCTTCAGACGCTGCAGGCGCGCTTCCCCCGCAGCCTGGTGCGCACCGGCGCGGCCGCGACCGAGACGGCCGTGCGCCGCACCGACGCCGAGGCCCTGTCGCGCGCCCGCTTCGTGGTGTTCTCGACCCACGGCCTGCTGGCCGGATCGGACCAGGCCGAGCCGGGACTGGTCCTGACCCCGCCCGCCGTCGCCACGGCTGAGGACGACGGCTATCTGACCGCCTCGGAGGCCGCCCAACTGCGGCTGAACGCCGATTTCGTGGTGCTGTCGGCCTGCAACACCGCCGCTTCGGACGGGCGGCCGGGCGGCGAGGGCCTGTCGGGCCTGGCGCGGGCCTTCTTCTATGCGGGCGCGCGCTCGCTGGTGGTGTCGCACTGGGAGGTGTCGGACGCCGCCACCACCGAGCTGATGACCCGCACCTTCGCCGCGCTCGACGACGCCGACATCGGCGAGCGCGCCCGCGCCCTGCGCGAAGGCATGCGAGCGGTGCGCGACAATCCCCGCTGGGCGCACCCGGCCTATTGGGCGCCGTTCACCCTGGTGGGCGAGCCGGGCTGAGCATGACGGGTCGCCGCAGCACCTCCTGGCCCTGGGAACCGGTCCGCCTGATTGCGGCCCTGCTGTGCCTGCTGGTCTGGGCGCCCGTGACGGCCGGGCGCGCGGCCGAGGCCGATCCGCCGCGCATCCTGGCGGTGCTGGTCGGCGTGTCGGACTATGGCGACGACCCCCTGGGGCTGGGGGACCTGTCCGGGCCGCGCAACGACGTGCTGTTGATGGCCGACGTGCTGGTCGATCGGGGCGCCGATCCGGGCGACATCCGCATCCTGACCACCGGCGCGGACCAGGCCCGCTATCGCCGCCGTTATGAGGTTCCGATCGCGGGAACGCCGGACCTGGCCGCGATCCGGGCGGCGCTGGACGCCCTGCTGGACACGGCGCGGCCGGGAGACCAGGCGGTGATCCATCTGGCGGGTCACGGCTGGCGCCAGCGCGAGGCGATCCGGGGATCAGAGCTCAGCGGGCTGGACGAGGTGTTCCTGCCCGCCGGCTACCGGATCGCAGCGGCGGATTACGATCATGTCCGGCTCGATCCGCTGGAGGGCGTGCTGATCGACAACGAGATCGGCCGCTACATCGACAGGCTGCGCGGGCTGGGTGTGGACGTGGCGTTCATCGGCGATTTCTGCCACGCGGGCGACGCCACGCGCGGGCGGGCCGACTTCAGCCGTTCAGGCCGCGCGCCCCGGCTGGAGGTCGGCGAACCGCGCCCGACGACGCAGGACCGCCGCATCGGCGCCTACGCCGCCTTCTTCGCGGCTCCGGCGGGCGACCGGGCCATGCAGGGCATGGCGCCCATCTGGGCCGAGGGGCCGGACCGCGCCCCGCACGGCCTGCTCAGCGTCTATATGGCCGCCGCCCTGTCCGACCCGACCGCCGCCACCTGGGCCGACATCGCCGCGCGGGTCCAGGCCAGCCTGATCGAACACGATGTGCGCGACCGGGCCGTGCGGCTGGAGGCCCCGGCCCAGTTCGAGGGCCAGCTGGACCGGCCGATCCTGGGGCGCGGCGCCGGCGACACCCCGCCCTGGACGGTGCTGAAGCCGGCCCTGAGGATCGCGGACGGGCGCGTGGGGCTGGAGGGCCTGACCCTGAACGCGGGGGCGCTGCACGGCCTGACCGAAGGCAGCCTGGTCACCCTGTCGGAAACGCGCGACGGGCGCGAGCGGGTCGTCCTGTACGGTCGTGCGGCGGATGTGGGTCCGGCCCGCGCGCGCTTGATTCCCGCAGACGGCGAAGGCGCACGCGCCGTCGACTGGGCGGACCTGCGCACGCCCGAGGGCCGCCCCTACACCGACGAGCGTCTCTGGTCCGTGCGCGTGATCGAGCGCGGCGCGTCCCTGGCCTATCGCGTGGCGTCGCCGCAAGGGCATGCGCCGCGTCATCCCCTGGCCCGGTTCCTGTCTGACGCGGCCGGAGACATCGGCGTGGAGATCGTCGCACCGGGCGAAGAGGCTGAGCTCTATCTGCATCAGGCGCCCGAGGGCGACGTCATCCTGTCCGAAAGCCCCGATGCGCGGACTGCGGGCGCCGTGGTGGGGCGTATCGACCTGTCCCCCGCCGACGACCTGCGTCCGGCCCAGGCCGCGCTGTGGCGGCGCCAGGCCCTGGCCGACGCCGTGCTGCGCTCGGCGCGGTCCTGGCGGGTTCGGCGGCTGCTGGCCGTCTTCGACGAAACGCCGTCCGCAGGCGTGGGCGAGCTCAGGACCGAGCTTTATCTGTGGCGCCCGGCGGACGTCCGGCCCGGCGCGTGCCCGCCCTACCACCCCGGCCACCGGGGCCTGACCGACCGGCCGCCCGCCGACGCCGTCCCGTTCGAGGCGCTGGGGCTGGAGGGGATGAACCCGCCGGTGCTGCGGCCCTGCGACGTGATCTTCGTGCGCATCGTCAACGACGGCCAGACGACCCTGGACGTGACGCCGCTGGGCTTGTCGTCCGACGCGGCGATCTGGGCCCTGCCGTGGATGGACGGGCGCCCGGCCGTGCGTTTCGAGCCGGGCCGCGCCCGCATGACGGCCATCCAGATGGACCCGGCCGACCCGGCCCGCATCCCGCGCGAGGAGATGGCCGTGATCGCCGTGCTGGCCGACCGCCAGGGCGGCGCCCCGGCCGGCTTCGCCCGCCTGGCCCAGCCCGGCGTGGACTCCCGCCAGGCCATGAGCCCGTCCGAACTGACCCGCTCGGGCGACACGACGACGCCCCTGATGGCCCTGCTGGACGAAGCCCGCTTCGGCGCCGTCCGCTCGGCCGCCGCACCGGTCCGGCCCGACAACATCGCCGTGCGCCGGTTCTCGTGGCGGGTGGAGAGCGGGGAATAGATTCGAGCCTCCCCATGAGCCCTTGTGAGCGGGGGAGCAGCATGACCCGATTAGACTGTCCCTCCCCGCCTGCTAAACATCGCGCCATGACCGACGACATGGCTCCCGATTCCGCCCCGCCCTCCAACGCCGAACAGATGGCCTCCGTCGCCTATCGGCTGGCCGCCCTGGACCAGGACTTCATGCTGGGCGACTCCATGCGGGGCGTGCGCTTCCAGCTGGAATACGCCAAGGCCGAGGAGCACCTGCGCGCCTGGGGCGTGCGCTCCACCATCGTGGTGTTCGGCAGCGCCCGTTTCGGCGAGAACGGGCCGGGGCGTCACGGATACTGGTACGAACAGGCGCGCCTGTTCGGACGCATCGCCTCGGAACGCGGCGGCGCCCTGTGCCGGGGCGACGGCGTGCGCGACAACGTCATCACCACCGGCGGCGGGCCAGGCGTCATGGAGGCGGCCAACCGAGGGGCCATAGAGGCGGGCGCACCGTCCATCGGCTTCAACATCACCCTGCCGCACGAACAGGAGCCGAACCCCTGGACCACCCCGGACCTGACCTTCCGGTTCCACTATTTCGCCATGCGCAAGATGCACCTGGCCATGCGGGCCAACGCGCTGGTGGTGTTCCCGGGCGGGTTCGGCACCCTGGATGAACTGTTCGAGATCCTGACCCTGCGCCAGACCGGCAAGGCGCCGCCGATCCCGATCGTCCTGTTCGACGAAGCCTACTGGCGCGCGGTGATCGGGTTCGAAACCCTGATCGAGCACGGCGTCATCGCGCCGAAGGACCTGGAGCTGTTCCGCTATGCCGACGACGCCGAGGGCGTCTGGGCCGCGCTGCTGGAAGGCGGGCTGCGGCCCCACCAGGACATCGAATAGTCAGAGCTTCAGCTCCATCCAGACGTCGACCCGGGCGTATGGGGTCGGGCGTGGCGGCAGGTGGACGAAGCCGAAGGCTTCATAAAGGCCGATGGCGCCGGCCAGGGACGAATTGGTCTCGATATAGAGGCGCGAAGCGTTCAGGCCGCGCGCCAGATCGACGGCCGCGCCCATCAGGCGCTTGCCGATGCCCCGGCCGCGAAGGGTCTCGTCCACCGCCATCTTGGCCAGTTCATAGCCGCCGTCGCCCATGGCGATCAGGGCGCAGCATCCCGTCGCCCGCCCTTCGATCTCGGCCATGAGGATGCGGCCGCCCGGCGCCAGAACCTGACCCTCGGGATCGTCCAGGATCAGGCGGTCCTTGGGCTCGATGACGAACAGGCGGCTGATCCACGCCTCGTTCAGGGTTCTCCAGGCTTCCGCGTGGCGGGGTTCGAACGGGACGATGACGCCATGGGACTGAGGCGGGCTTTCGGCGTTGACGGACGGGCTCATGATGCGAACAGTGGGGTCGAAGCGACGCGGACGCCAGAGCCGCCGCCCCCTGCGACCGGAGGAAATCGTCATGACCCTGACCCGACGCGGCCTGACCACGCTCGGCGCCGCCGCCATGGCCGCCGCCGCCTTTCCGTCCGGCGTATGGGCGCAAGGGCCGTCCCCGGTCGTGCGCACCGCCCATGGCCCGGTCGTCGGCCGGAGGGAGGGCGATCTCTCGGTGTTCAAGGGTTTGCGTTACGGCGATGACACCGGTTACCGACGCTTCCTGCCGCCCCAGTCGCCGCGCCCTTGGACCGAACCGGTTCAGGCGTTCGACTACGGCGCGGCCTGCCCTCAGCGGGGCGGCGAGGAGAACCCGTCCGAGGACTGCCTGTTCCTGAACGTCTGGACGCCCGGGACCGACCACGCCCGGCGCCCGGTGATGGTCTACATCCACGGCGGCGGCTACTCGACCGGATCGGGATCGCATCCGCTCTATGACGGAACGCGGCTGGCCCGGCGCGGGGACGTGGTGGTGGTGACCCTGAACCACCGGCTGAATATCTTCGGCTACGGCTCCTTCGCGCGCGTGGCGGGCGAGGGCTTCGAGGATTCCGGCAATCTGGGTCAGCTGGACCTGATCCTGGCGCTGGAGTGGGTGCGCGACAACATCGCCGCCTTCGGGGGCGATCCGGGCCGGGTCATGCTGTTCGGCCAGTCCGGCGGCGGGGCCAAGATCGCCACCCTCATGGCCATGCCGAAGGCCGCAGGTCTGTTCCACGCGGCGGCCACCATGAGCGGCCAGCAGGTGACCGCCTGCGGCCCCCTGAACGGGACCAAACGCGCCCTGGCCATGCTGGATCGCGCGGGCCTGACGCCCGAGACGGCGCACCGGCTGCGGGACATGCCCGTCGACCGGTTGCTGGAAGTCTCGGCGGCCGAAGACCCCGTTCTCGGCTACGGCGGGATCAATTTCGCGCCACTCCTGGATGGCCGCAGCCTGCCCCGCCACCCGTTCTATCCGGACGCCCCGGCCCAGTCGGCGCACATCCCCATGATGATCGGCAATACCCGGGAAGAGACCCTGGCCTTCATGGGCAATGACCCGGCCAACGCGAACCTGACCTGGGACACCCTGGCCGCGCGGCTCAGCCCCGACGTCATGCGCATCGACATCGCGCCGGAGATGGTCATCGAAGGCTATCGCCGCATGAAGCCGGACTGGACGCCGGACCAGGTGCTGATCGGCGCCACCACCGCCGGGCGGTCCTGGCGCGCGGCGGTCATCGAGGCGGAGGCGCGGGCGCGCCAGGGCAGCCCCGCCTGGGTCTATCAGCTGGATTTCGCCGGGACGATCGCCAGCGGCCGCCGCGGCGCCTTCCACACCGCCGACATCGCCCTGGTGTTCGACAATGTCACGATCCCGGAATCCCGCGTGAACGAGCCGGGCGCCCAGGGGGTGGCCGACCGCATGGCCGACGCCTTCATCGCCCTGGCGCGAAACGGGAGCCCGAACCATCCGGGTCTGCCCGAATGGACGCCCTACGGCCTGGAAAACCGCGAGACCATGATCTTCGACGTGGACAGCCGCATGGCGAACGATCCGCGCGGCGACGAGCGCGAATTCTTCGCCCGGATTCCGTACGTCCAGCCGGGGACCTAGAGCTCAGATTTCGCCCCAATTTGATTCTGGCCGTTGTTCTGGGTTCAGGCGTCGGCGTCGGCCGGCTGAGGCGCTGGAACCCGGGCCGTCTCGTCCACGATGAAGCGCTCGATGCGCGCCTCGAGCACCGGCAACGGCACCGAGCCAAGAGCCAGGATGGCGTCGTGGAACCGACGCAGGTCGAAATGGGAGCCCAGGGCGGCTTCCGCCTCGCGCCGCAGACGCCGGATGGTGAGTTCGCCGAGCTTGTAGGACAGAGCCTGGCCGGGCCAGCTGATGTACCGGTCGACCTCCGTCTCCACCTCGTGTTGCGACAAGGCCGTGTGGGCGGCGAGATAGTCGATGGCCTGCCGGCGCGACCAGCCCTGCTGGTGAAGCCCGGTGTCGATCACCAGTCGCGCGGCGCGCCACATCTCATAGGACAGCCGCCCGAAATGCTCGTAGGGGGTGCGATAGATCCCCATCTCGACACCGAGCCATTCGGTGTAGAGGCCCCAGCCCTCTCCATACCCGGAAAAATAGGTGTAGCGCCGGAACTCAGGCCCCGCCTCCTGCTCCTCGGCGAGGGCCGCCTGCAGGCTGTGGCCGGGAGAGCACTCGTGCAGGGTCAGCGCCGGGATCTGGTACAGGGGGCGGCTGGGCAGGTTGTGGGTGTTCATCTGGCAGCTCTCCAGGCCGCCCCGCCCCGCCGTGTAGAAGGGCGCCAACGCATCCGGCACCGGCACGATGGTGAACCGTCGGCGCGGCAGACGACCCAGGACGTCGCCGATCCGGCCATCCACCCGTTTGGCCACCCAGGCCGAAACCATCAGAAGCTCTTCCGGGGTCTCCGCATAGAACTGCGGGTCCGTGCGCAGGAAATGAAGGAAGTCCTCGAAACTTCCCTCGAACCCTGCGTCACGCATGGTCTGGCGCATCTCGGCCTGGATGCGAGCGACCTCCCAAAGGCCGATTTGTCGGACCTCGTCCGGGGTGATGTCCAGGGTGGTGTATTTGCGCACCTGGGCGGCGTAGTAGGCCTCGCCGTCCGGCAGATCAGCCGCCGATGTCGTTGTGCGCGTCTGCGGCAGATACTCCGTCCTGTAGAAGGCCAGCAGCCCTTCGTAGGCCGGAACCACCACCTCTCGGATCACGGCGCGAGCCTCGTCCCTCAGGCGCGCCTGGTCTTCGGCCGGCATGTTGGACGGCATCTGCCGGAAGGCGGCGTAGAAGGCGCTGGCTTCGGGATCGGTGATGAAGGAAGTGATCGACGTGTCACGGCCTTCAATGGTCACGCGCGGGATGCTGAACCCGCGCGCCAGCCCCGCGCGCATGTTCTCCTCGTGCTCCGCGAAATAGCGGGGAATATCGCGCATCCGCGCCAGGTATCGACGATAGTCGTCCTCGGTCGACAGGAACCCTCGCTCATCCAGATAGGTCCAGAACGAGCTGTCGCTGTTGAACGGCGCCTCCCACTCGCGGAACCGGCCGTCGAGAAGGACAGTCTCCAGCCGGGTGCGGAACACCGCAGCATGAATCCGGTTTTCATCGCTCAGGGATTCGGCGGGTATGAGATCAAGTTGCGCGAGCATTTGCTCGGCATGCGTGATCGCTTCCTGCTGGCTGGCCGGATCGACGCGCGGCAGCCGGTCGCCGGCGGTGAAACCGCCTTCTCCGTCAGGACTCCGCCCGGTCCGGGCCACGCTCCACGCCTGGTCAGCGTCGAACAGGGCCACAAGCCGGGCGTCAGCCTCCGCCTGCGCGGCGATCCGCCCCTGCGGTTCGCCCTGCTCATGGGCCAGGGCGGGCGCGGACAGAGCAAGGGCGAAAGCCGAGGTCGCCGCCAGGATCAGGCGTCGAAGGGTCATTTCACGGTCTCCATGGCCGATCCGGGGCGCGGTCGTCCGCCCGCCTCCCGAGCGCGCCGAAGCGGGCCGGGAGGCGGGCGTGAGATTCGGCCTGCGCCTAAAGCGAAGCGAATATCCGGATTCAGGCGGACTGCGTCCACCTGAACCGATTTCGCCTTAACGACGCCAGCGGAGGCCGACGTAGAAGGTGCGTCCGATCACGTCATAGACGCCGGCCTGGTAGCCGAACTCGAAGTTCGCACCCCCGGCTTCCGCCCCCGGCAGGCGCGGCGGCGCTTCATCAAACGCATTGCGCAGCCCGCCGAACACCGACACCTGCTCGTTGACGTCATAGCCGGCGTAGAAGTCGCTGTAGAAGACGTGGTCCGTCTGATGGACGTCATAAAGGTCGGCGGTCACGTGCGACCCGGGCCGCATCGGCGAGACGTGCCGAAGGTTCCAGTTCAGTGTCCACGGTCCGTTGCTGTAGCTGGTCAGGACCGCGCCCTTCCACTTCGGCGAGCCGAACAGGCCCGACGTTTCGGAATGGGTGCTGGCGTCTGTGGGATCCAGCGTGAAGCTCCGCTCGTACAGCCGGGTGTAGACGGCGTTGACCGACAGGGATCCGGAATTGTCCCCCAGGCCCAGGTCGGCCAGATCGACGCGATAATTCACCTCGAGATCGAGGCCCCGCGTGGCGAAGCGCGACAGGTTGAGTTGCTGGACGTTGACCGAGATCAGGTTCCCCGTCGCCGGGTCACGGTTGACCAGGTCGCAGAACTGGTTGTTGAGACTGGCGGCGTCGACGCACTTGTACATGATGGTCTGGGCGTCAAACGCACCGATGGCGTCCTCCAGATCGATCTCGAAATAATCGACCGTGAGCGAGAAGCCCGGGAGGATGCGCGGCTGGATGACCACACCGGCGGTGAAGGTCGTGGCCGTTTCCACGTCCAGGTCTTCGTTGCCGCGCGAGTTCACGTCCAGCCACTGCCAGTAGGTGTTGACGTTGTCGGGCGCGATCGTGGCGCAATTCGGCTGGGTGAACGCGGTGCGGCTGATCCGATTCACCACATCCCAGTAGTTGCAGGGGTCCGCCAGCCAGGCGCCGCCCGCCTGTTCCGGCGAATAGAGCTCGCTGATGTTGGGCGCCCGGACAGCCTGTCCGTAGGTGGTCCGGAACCGCAGACCGCGAACCGGCTGCCAGTTCAGCGCGGCCTTGTAGGCGGTCGTTTCGCCGGCGGTGCTGTAGTCCGAGAAGCGGATCGCGCCTTCGAAGGACAGGTCCTCGGCCATCGGCAGGTCCCGCAGAAGCGGAACTCGCAATTCGCTGAACACTTCGGAGACGCTGTAACCGCCGCTCAGGCCGCGTTGGGTGACGCCGATGCCCGGATCGAACAGCGCGTGATCGGGATCGTATTCGGGCGTCGCATGGATATCGTTGCTTTCCTTGCGATACTCGATCCCGAGCACGCCCTGGACGGCGCCGGCCGGGAGGTCAAACAGGTCTCCGGTGGCGTAGGCGGAGAAAACCCTCTGCTCCAGAGTGTGGGTGGCGGGGCTGGTGTCGTACTGCAGGTAGTTGATGACGTCTGAAGTGAGCGTCCGGAAGGGGTTGAGCGGCACACAGCCGTTCGACGGATCGACAAACAGGGTGCTGGCGCAGGCCACGCCGCCCGCACCGTCGCTCACCGCGTTCAGGGCCAGGAAGTAGCGGTCGACGGCGGTCGCGTTGCGGATGGTGACATCCTGCTCCGTCTCGCCGATCGAATAGTGGGCCACCCAGTCCCACCGGCGGCCGCCCCACACCGGCAAGCTGCCCTCGAGGCCGACGGTCACCTGATACATGCCCCGGTCATACCGGGTCTCCTGGACCCCCAGTTCATTGAAACGCCGGGCGAACGCCAAGCTGCCGATGGGCGCGCCGTTCAGCGCCACCATCTCCGGGGTGATGAAGGGATTGCCGGCGGACAGGACATCGTAGCCGTAGGAGGAATAGGCCCGGTAGATCCCTCTGGAATCAGTGTGGGAATAGGTGACGTCGCCGAACAGGCGAAGGTCGTCGTTGATCTGGTAGTTGCCCGAGGCGGCGACCGTGTAGCGTTCGCTGGGCACCACCAGCGCCCAGTCGTCGTATCGGCCGCCGAACTCGCCGCCGTCGGTGCGGTACTGGGCGAAGTCGCCTGCTGCGGGGTTCAGGATGCCGCCGGGTCCGAGCACCACGGGTCGCGGGCTGCCGTCCGGATTGAAGGTGTAGAAATTGGTGGCCCCGCCCAGTTGAACCACCGTGGTCCCCAGGTCGTAGATCTGCCGGTTGTCGTCGGTCAGCCGATAGGTGCCGTCCGGCTGCCTTACGTAGAGCGGCGTGCCCATGGCGGTCCAGGGGCGATCCTGACCGAGGACGACGCCGTCCGAACGGCTGTAGGCGCCGAAAGCCGTGATGTTGCCGCGGCCGTCCGCGGTGTTGCGGCCCCAGAGGATGTCGGCGTTGTAGCCCGGCATGTCATTGCGACTGGAGTCGCTGTACATGGCGCTGAACTCCAGCCCCTCGAAATCATCCTTGAGGATGAAGTTGGCCACGCCGGCGACCGCGTCGGCCCCGTAGAGAGCCGAAGCGCCGCCGGTAATCACGTCGATGCGCTCGACCAGGCCGGCGGGGATGGCGCTGACGTCGACTGCGGAAGAGCCGGGCATGGCCGGCACGCGCCGGCGGCCGTTCACCAGCACCAGGGTGCGGTCCGTGCCCAGCCCGCGCAGATCGAGGGCGTTGAGGCCCGCATTGCCCTGCTGGTTGGAGGTCTGGTTGTTCTGGGTGACGAACAGGCTCGGGACCTGGTTCACCAGGTCGGCGATTTCGCTGACGCCCGACTGCCGAATCGTTTCGGCGTTGATGATCGTGGTGGGGGTGGGGGTGTCGGTCCCACTCCTGCGGATGCGGCTTCCGGTCACGACGATCTCGTCGAGCACCACCGGGCCGGCCTCCGGTTCGGGCGCCTGGGGCGAGGCGGTCTGAGCCAGGGCCTGCGGGGCCCCCATGGCGATGAAGAGACCTGCAGCGGCGGCGCCGCAAAGGAGTCTGGCGGACAATCTCATGTTTTCTTCCCCCGTGTTTACCTCTGTGGGTCGGCGGAAAATGGGTCAAAATGATGAGGTCGGCAACAATTTTTAATATCATCAAAAATTTTGATGGCGGAGACGTCCTCTCCGATTGATGGTCGGGGGGCGATATGCCGCTCGACAGGGGAGCCGTGTCGCTCCAATGATCCCGCCGAGGGAAGGAGAGGAGGAAGCGACGATGAGAGCGACTGCGGCGAACAAGCGAAACGCCTTCCTGAAGTTTGAATCCCGCACGGGCCAGCTTCGGCTGCCGATCGGTGACCGGATCAAGGCGCGCCGCAAGGATCTCGGACTGACGCTTCAAGAACTCGCGGCCCGCAGCGGCCTGTCGGCGGCCTTCATTTCCCAGGCGGAGCGCAGCCTGACCACGCCGTCGGTCTGGTCACTCCTCAACCTGGCTCGGGCGCTGGACGTGGACGTCTCCTACTTCATGGAGTTGCCCCAGACCGACGACGTCGTGTTCCGGGCCGACCAGCCGAAACGGATCGATATCGGCTCTGCGGTCGAGTACATCGATCTCGCCTCGGACTTTCCCGGCCGCCGACTGGACGCCGTCCTCGTGCGGATTCCCCCGAATTTCGCGTTTCCGGTCGACTCGATCGACGGCGAGATCTTCCGCTATGTGATCCAGGGAGAGCTCCACGCCACTGCGGGAGAGGTGGAGACGGTGCTGAAGGCCGGCGACGGCATGCATTTTGACGGCCGGGCGCCCCATTTCGTCCGCAACGAGTCGGCGGAGGACGTGATCCTGCTCTACGTCGGCACCCCAGCCGTGCTCGTGGACGGCGGCGCCGAGCGCTAAAACCATTGTTCTGGGTTCAGTCGATTCCGGCTGAACCGAGGTTTAGCCCAGCGTCTCCACCGTCAGATTGCCGTTGGTGTAAACACAGATGTCCGCCGCGATGGCCATGGCGCGGCGGGCGATCTGTTCGGCGTCCATCTCGGTGTGGTCCATCAGGGCGCGCGCGGCGGCCAGGGCGAAATTGCCGCCCGAGCCCACCGCCGCCACGCCGTGTTCCGGCTCCAGCACGTCGCCCACACCGGTCACGGTGAAGATGGACGCGGCGTCCGCCACCAGCAGCATGGCCTCCAGCCGCCTGAGATAGCGGTCGGTGCGCCAATCCTTGGCCAGGTCGACGCAGGCGCGCGCCAGTTGGTCCGGATGCTGCTCCAGCTTGGCCTCCAGCCGCTCGATCAGGGTGAAGGCGTCCGCCGTCGCCCCGGCGAAACCCGCCACGACCTTGCCGCCCGCCAGGATGCGGACCTTCTTCGCGGCGCCCTTGACGATGGTGGGCCCCATGGAGACCTGGCCGTCCCCGGCGATGACGGTGCGGCCGTCCTTGCGCACCGCGATGATGGTGGTGCCGTGCCAGTCGGGAAATGCATTCTGAGGCGTCTGGGTCATGCCTCCCAGATGGCGGTTTCCGCCAATCGCATCAAGTCGTTGGCTGCCAGAGGCGTACGGGTCAGGTATTTAATTCTAGATGTCACCGGTGTCTGCCATATTTTCACCCCATGATATCGATATCGGCGTAATTTCAATCCCTATCCCTGATTGCCTTGAGGCTCGCCGTGCTCACTCGTGCGATCTATGTCAGCGACGCCGTCGGCCAGGCCGGCGCCACGGCCCTGTCCAGGGCCGAAATCCTGGGCGTGGCCATCCGCAACAACCGCCAGCGCAACATCACCGGCCTTCTGCTGTTCCACAACGGCCGCTTCCTGCAGGTCATCGAGGGCGCCGCCCCGGATGTGGAGCGGCTGCTGGACCAGCTGCGCCGGGACGACCGGCACGAACGGATGCGGGTGCTCCTTCACGCCGCCGCTTCGGAGCGGCGCTTCGGCGGCTCGGCCATGGCCCAGGGCCGTGTCACCCCGCGGGTTCTGCGCCTGCTGTCGGCGGGGTCGCTGGAGGCCCTGACTCCGGCGCAGGCCGAAGAGGTTCTGGACGCGGCGGCCATCCCCCTGGAGGCGGCGGGCTGACGCGGGCCTGACTTTTCCGCCGCGCGGGCCTACATCGTTTCCCGTGAGCTTCTCTCCCGACGAGGTTGAACGATACGCGCGTCACCTGGTCCTGTCCGAAATCGGCGGGCCGGGACAGCAGGCGCTGAGCCGTGCGTCGGTGCTGATCGTGGGCGCGGGCGGCGTGGGCGCCCCGGCGGCCCTCTATCTGGCGGCGGCGGGCGTGGGACGCATCAGCCTGATCGACCATGACGCGGTCGCCCTGTCGAACCTGCAGCGCCAGATCCTGTTCGCCACGGCCGACGTGGGCCGTTCGAAGGTCGAAGCCGGCGTCGAGCGCCTGAAGGCGCTCAATCCGCATGTGGACGCGCGCGTTCTGGACCGGCGGCTAACGCCCGAAAACGCGGCGGAGATCGTGGCCGACCACGATCTGGTCCTGGACGGGACGGACGATTTCGAAACCCGCCTGGCGGTCAGCGACGCCTGCGTGGCGACGGGCCGCCCGCTGGTCAGCGGCGCCCTGGGCCGCTGGAGCGGACAGGTGGGGGTGTTCACCGGCCGGCCCTGCTATCGCTGCCTGGTCAGCGAGGCGCCGCCGGACGCCGAGACCTGCGCCCGCGTCGGGGTGGTCGGCGCCCTGGCCGGGGTGATCGGCTCCATGGCCGCGCTGGAGGCGATCAAGCTGATTGCCGACGCGGGCGACCCCCTGACGGGGCGCCTGATGATCTACGAAGGGCTCAGGGGCGTCGCTCGCACGGTCCGCGTCGCGTCCGACCCGACCTGTCCCAGCTGTTCAGATCAGGCGAAGACCTCGGCGAACAAGGCCACGTAGCGGCGCATCAGATCCCACTCCACCTCCGGCTCCCAGTCGCCATGGCCGGCCTCCGGCACCTCGATGTACTCCACCCGCTTGCCCGCCGAACGCAGGGCCTGGTTCATGCGGCGCGACTGATGCGGCTGGACGATCCGGTCCTCGGCGCCGTGAACCAGCAGGACCGGACAGGCGATCTCGGCGGCGCGGCGGCGCGGCGAGGCGGCGGCGATCATGTCCGCCTGGGTGCGCGGGTCGCCGATGCGGCTGACCCAGTAGTCGTAGATGAACCCGTCGGCCGTCTCGTCGTCGCGCCGTTCATAGTCCAGGGCGTCGCCCAGATCCCCCACCCCGCAGATGGAGACGGCGGCCCTGTAGAGTTCGGGACGGCGCACAGCCCCCATCAGGGCGGCGTATCCGCCGTAACTCGCACCCATGATCCCGACCCGCGAGGCGTCCAGCCGCCGCTCGAGGATGACGTGGTCCAGGGCGTCTTCCACATCCTCCTGCATCCGGTCGCCCCAGCGGCCCCATCCCTGGGCGGCGAAAGTTCGGCCGAACCCGCCCGAGCCCCGGAACTGCGGCTGGACCACCCACCATCCCTGGGCGGCGAAGATCTGGACCTGGCGATCCCAGTCCAGCCGGTCTCGGCTTTCGGGGCCGCCGTGGATCAGGGCGATGACCGGGCCGGGCGCCCCGCCGGGCGGCGCGGTCACATAGGTCTCGACGACCGTTCCGTCGCGGGTCGGAACCCGCACTGTCTCACCCGGGGCCAGTCGCCGCGTGTCCAGCAGGGTGCGGGCGCCCAGATACTCGAAATGCTGTGCGGCCTTGTCATACAGATACCAGCTGCCCGCATCGCGCGGTCCCTGGGCGCGGATGACGAAGCGATTGCGCGCGGCGTCCACGTCCCACAGGGTCACGTTGCATTCGTCGCCGAAGAAGCCGTTCATGGCCCGGTGATGCGCCCCCAGCGCAGGGTCGGTGAAATCATACTCAAGCCGGGGCGCGTGATAGGCGGCGGCCATGTAGCGGCCGCGCGCGTCCAGAAGGCCGCCGGACACATCCAGCCCCGGGCGGCTGGACAGGGGCGGACCGTAATCCAGCGTCTCCAGGTCCAGCTCGCGCACCGACATCACGTCCTCGCCGTCCAGGCGCGCGGCCACCAGGGCGCGGCCCGGCGTTTCAGCCGCGCCGATCCAGCGGAATTCCTCCAGCGCCACCTGGGCCGTGGGCTGGCGCCAGGCGCGACGCCAGCGCCCCTGCCCGTCCGGCCGCACGAAGACGTTGATGACCGAGCCGCGGGTGCTGATGTCCAGCCGCATGACCGGGACGCCCGCGATGGTGGCCCAGGCGATGGTCAGCTGGCTGCCGCGCTCCACCAGTTGCGCCCGGCCCGTCTCCACATTGACCCGGTGCAGCGCCATCAGGCCCGAGACCTCGCGCGCGGCCATCAGCACATGATCCGGATCGTCCGGCAGAATGTCGATGAGGCTGCCCAGGTTCAGGCTGCCGCGCATCCGGGTGCGTTCATTGGCGAACAGCACCACATGGCGCCCGGTCTCCAGGTCCATCGAGACGATGCGGCGGCTGTAGAGCTGGTAGGTGCGGTTGGCGATGCCCGAGCCGACCGGCGTGTTTCCGCCCGCCGTGATCGGAATCACCAGGCGCAGCAGCACCCGGCGGTCATTGGCCCAGACCAGGGTCTCCACGTCGAAATCGCCGACGGGGACGCGGCGGCGCGGCCCCGACGGATTCGCCGCGTCCACCAGATCCACCGCCATGCGCCGCTCGCCGCCCTCGCCGACGTTCAGCAGCACCGCCACCCGGTCGCCTGAGGGCGACAGCGCCGCCGCCGCCACCTGATCGGACTGGAAGAACTCATCCAGGCCATGGGGTCGAACGGCGTCTTCCGCGCGCGCTGCGGGGCCGAGACCGGTCACCGCCGCCGCCGTCAGGCCCGCCGCCCCGCCCAGAATTCCCCGGCGCGTCAGGCGGGCGCGCAGCCGCTCGATGTCGGCGTCACGGAACGGCGCGCGCGGCGCGGCGATGTGGATCGTCATGGAGGCCCCCCGGCTCTGTGAGCGCCGGCGCGACGCCAGCAACCCAAGGTCGACCATCCGGAGACGTGTCGTCAACCGGCGATCCGCAACCTCAAAGCATCGCCGGGATCACGCGGTCCGGCGGGCGGTGGCCGTTCTGGAAGGTCATGACGTTCAGGATCACCCGCTCGCCCATGTCGCGGCGGGTCTCCAGGGTGGCCGAGCCCAGATGGGGCAGCAGCACCACATTGGCGTGGCCCACCAGACCGGGATGCACCCGGGGCTCATGCTCGAACACGTCCAGCCCGACCCCGGCGATGGCCTTTTCCCGCACCGCTTCGGCCAGGGCCGCCTCGTCGATCAGCTCGCCCCGCGCGGTGTTCACCAGGATCACGTGCGGCTGGAGCAGCGCCAGCCGCTCGGCCGAGATCAGATGATGCGTCTCGCGCGTCGCCGGCGTGTTCAGCGAGATCAGGTCCATGCGCGAGAGCATCTGGTCCAGGTCGTCCCAGTAGGTGGCGCCCAGCTCCGCCTCGATCGCCGCGCTGACCGGTTTCCTGTTGTGATAGTGGACCTGAAGCCCGAAGGCCTTGGCCCGGCGCGCCAGGGCCTGGCCGATGCGGCCCATGCCGACGATCCCCAGCCGCTTGCCCCACAGCTTGCGTCCATTCATCCATGTGGGGGTCCAGCCCGCGAACCGGCCCTCGGCCATGACCTGGGCGCCTTCGACGACGCGGCGCGACACCGCCAGGATCAGGGTCATGGCCAGGTCGGCGGTGTCCTCGGTCAGGACGCCGGGGGTGTTGGTGACGATGATCCCCCGGCCCACCGCCGCCTCCACATCGATATGGTCCACGCCCGCGCCGAAATTGGCGATCATCTTCAGCTGATCCCCCGCCCCGGCGATCAGCTCGGCGTCGATGCGGTCGGTGATGGTCGGCACAAGGATGTCGGCCCGCCGCACGGCGGCCTGAAGCGCGGCCCGGTCCAAGGCCGTGTCGGTCAGATTCAGCTCGGCGTCGAACAGCTCGCGCATGCGCGTCTCGACGGCGTCGGGCAGCCGTCTGGTTAGCACGACCTTAAGCTTGCTGGCGGACATAGGGGCTTTCGAGCTGGGGCGGCGGACGCGCCGCCGCGTTCAGGGAATTCAGAACGTGTCTAGCAAAGCGGCGGGAAGGGTCAAAAGCCTGGTTGCGGTCACGACGGCGGCCGGACTGGCGCTGGGCCTGGGCGGTGCGGCCCAGATGCCGGACGGACGCCCCACGCCCTCGGGCTTTGACGTGCCGCGCTGGGTGTCCATCAAGTCCAGTCCCGCCCGCGCGCGCCAGGGTCCCGGACTGGATCACCGGATCCTGTGGGAATACCAGGCTGCGGGCCTGCCGGTGCAGGTGATCGCCGAGACGCGGGACTGGCGCAAGGTCTGCGATCCCGAGGGGAACGTGGCCTGGGTCCACCGCACCATCACCTCCGGACGCCGCACGGCTTTCAACCGCACTGGCGCCCTGCTGGACCTGCGTGCGGGGCCGAACGACCGTGGGAGCGTGCGCGCCCGCCTGGCCGCCCGGGCGATCGTGACCCTGGACCGATGCGAGGACGGCTGGTGCCGGGTGCAGGCGGGCGGCCAGCGCGGATGGGCGCCGCAGGAGGCCCTGTTCGGGGTGCAGGAGCGCGCCCAATGCCCCGCCTCGGCCCCGGCCGGTCCGGCCCCGGCGCGCTGAACGTCCGCGCCACGAAGGTTGAGCGGCGCCCCCGCGTCGTGTAACCGCCCGTCTTGAGCAAACGCCCTCGCCCTGTCCGGCGACGGCCAGGACGGAGCCGCCCGTGACCCAATCGCCCTATCCCTCGTCCTTCGACCACGAGGCGCTTCTGGCCAGCGGCCGGGGCGAGCTGTTCGGCCCGGGCAACGCCCAGCTTCCCGCGCCGCCCATGCTGATGTTCGACCGCATCAAGACCATCACAATGGACGGCGGCGATCATGGGAAAGGCTATGTGGAGGCGGAACTCGACATCCATCCGGACCTCTGGTTCTTCCAGTGCCACTTCATCGGCGATCCTGTCATGCCCGGCTGCCTGGGCCTGGACGCCATGTGGCAGCTGGTGGGTTTCTTCCTGGGCTGGACCGGCGCACCGGGACGAGGCCGGGCGCTCGGCGTCGGCGAGGTCAAATTCACCGGCCAGGTGACGCCGGACATCAAGCGCGTGGTTTACAAGGTCCACCTGAAGCGGGTCATCAATCGGCGCCTGGTCATGGGCATCGCCGACGGGGTGCTGGAGGCGGACGGCGTGCCTATCTATGTGGCCAAGGACATGCGCGTGGGTCTGTTCGGCGCGCAAGAGCCGGCCACGCCGGAAACCGCCGGCTGATTTCGAATTTCTAACTCAGGCGGCCGCCGAACAACGGCAAGGACGAGGAAAACATGCGGCGTGTGGTGATTACGGGACTTGGGATCGTATCCTCCATCGGCAAGGACGCCGGGGAGGTCGCTAAATCCCTGCGCGAGGCCCGCTCGGGTGTCGTGGCCGCGCCGGAATACGCCGAGCTGGGCTTCCGTTCGCAGGTCCACGCCCCGCCGAAGATCGAGGACTGGACGACGCTGGTGGACCGCCGCGCGGCCCGTTTCCTGGCGCCGGGCACCGCCTGGGCGCACATCGCCTTCGAGCAAGCGCTGAACGATTGCGGCATGACGGCCGAAGAGATCCGGCACGAGCGCATCGGCCTGATCGTCGGCGACGGCGGCCCCTCGACCCGCACCATCGTCGAGGCGGCGGAGACCACCCGTACGCGCGGACCCAAGCGCATCGGCCCGTTCGCGGTGCCCAAGGCCATGTCCTCGGGCCCCTCGGCCGTCCTGGCCACCTGGTTCCAGATCAAGGGCATCAACTATTCGATCAGTTCGGCCTGCGCGACCTCGGTGCACTGCATCGGCGCGGCGGCCGAACAGATCGCCTGGGGCAAGCAGGACGTGGTCTTCGCCGGGGGCTGCGAGGAGATCGACTGGACCCTGTCCAATCTGTTCGACGCCATGGGCGCCATGTCGTCGAACTTCAACGACACCCCCGCCGTGGCCAGCCGCGCCTATGACAAGGACCGCGACGGCTTCGTCATCGCCGGCGGCGCGGGCATCCTGGTTCTGGAAGAGTATGAGCGGGCCAAGGCGCGCGGCGCCAAGATCTACGCCGAGATCGTCGGCTACGCCGCCAATTCCGACGGCTATGACATGGTGGCGCCCTCCGGCGAAGGCGCCGAGCGCTGCATGAAGCTGGCGCTGGAGCAGGCCGGGAACCGCAAGATCGACTATCTGAACCCGCACGGCACCTCGACCCCCGTGGGCGACGCCAAGGAGACCGACGCCATCCGCCGCGTCTTCGGGGCCGACAAGGCGCCGATGATCTCCTCCACCAAGTCCCTGACCGGCCATAGCCTGGGCGCCGCCGGAGCCCAGGAGGCGATCTATTGCCTCTTGATGATGCAGGAAAGCTTTGCCGCCGAAAGCGCGCACATCGAAAACCTCGACCCCGATTTCGCCGACCTTCCCATCCTGCGCGAACGCAAGGACGGCGAACTGACCACCGTCATGTCCAACTCCTTCGGCTTCGGCGGCACCAACGGCTGCGTGATCCTGTCGAAGGTGTGACCATGTAAGCTGCAGGAGCATCCGACCTATCGCGAGCGTGTTCGTGATAGGTCGGATTGTCGTTAACGCCGTTGTGTAAGCTGATTTACGTTTTTACTTTTCAAACGGCGGGCGTTGTGTAGGGTGTGCGGCATAATCATATGCTAAAACAGCCATGTATCCCTGATGCGCTGCCGCCGACCGAGCTGGACTGGCGGGCATTACTGCCGTGCGTCGGCAAGGCGAACGCCGCCCTGGCTCGCTATGATGGAATGCTGCGGACTCTTAAAGACCCAGCTGTTTTGCTTTCTCCGCTGACAGTCAACGAAGCGGTTCTGACATCCCGCATCGAGGGAACCCAAGCGACCCTGGATGAAGTGCTTCAACATGATGCTGGTTTGGGCGGTCACACAGAGCGTTCACGCGGTGATCTGGAGGAAATCGCCAATTACCGCGCCGCCGTGAAAATTGCGGAAAGCGGGCTGACCGACAGGCCCTTGTCCCTTTCAATGATAAAGTCTGCGCACCAACGACTCATGCAGGGTGTGCGCGGCCGTAACAAACGACCCGGCGCGTTTCGTCAGGAGCAGAACTTTATCGGCAAGCATGGGGACACGATCAAAGAGGCGCGTTTCGTCCCGCCGTCTCCCTTGATTATGGAGTCTGCCCTCGAAGCCTGGGAGACTTATCTGCAAACGACGCTCGACGATCCCGTGTTCCAGGTCGCCGTGGCTCATGCCCAATTCGAGATTATTCACCCCTTCATGGACGGAAATGGGCGACTTGGCCGCATGCTCATACCGCTTTTACTCTATCAACGCGGTGTGCTGACGCAGCCCGTTTTCTATCTGTCGGAATACCTGGAACGTCACAGGGGTGAATATTATGATCGTCTACTCGCCATAACTGAACGTGGCGACTGGCAAGGCTGGCTCGTCTTCTTCACCGGCGCCGTAATCGCACAGGCCGAAATTAACCTGGCCAAGGTGCAGGCGGTCCTCGACCTCTATGAAGAGTTGAAACGCAAAGCTGTAGAACTTACACACTCGCAATTCGCGGTCTCCGCCATAGACACGCTTTTCGCCAAGCCCATCATTCAGGCTCCCGATTTCGCCAAGCGGGCCGGTTTCAACAATCGGGTCACCGCCAATAATATGCTTCGGACATTTGAGACGGCGGGGATCGTTCATCGCATCCGGGAAGGCGCAGGAAGAATTCCCTCCGTCTACGCCCTGAGGGATTTGATCAACTTGACTGAAGGCCGCCCTGTTTTCAGGTGAACAGGCCGCAAATAGGAGATTCTGATGGCCGCCGAATCCAGCTGGAACATGCCCAAGGGCGACCTGATGAAGGGCAAGAAGGGCCTGATCCTGGGGGTGGCCAATTCCAACTCCATCGCCTGGGGCATCGCCTCGCAGCTGGCGGCCCAGGGCGCCGAGCTGGCCTTCACCTATCTGGGCGAGGGGCTGGAGCGGCGGGTGCGCCCGCTGGCCGAGAGCGTGGGCGCCAGGCTGATCGTCCCCGCCGACGTCACCGACGACGCCTCCATGGACGCCGCCTTCGCCGAGATCGAGAAGGAATTCGGCACGCTGGACTTCGTGGTCCACTCCGTCGCCTTCGCCGACAAGAACGAGCTGCAGGGTTCGTTCGTGGACAACACCACCCGCGACAGCTTCCTTCTGGCCATGAACATCTCGGTGTTCAGTTTCGTGGACGTGGCCCGGCGGGCCTCGAAACTGATGCCGAACGGCGGGTCCATGGTGACCATGACCTATCTGGGCGCCGAGCGGGCCATCCCGAACTACAACACCATGGGCGTGGCCAAGGCCGGGCTCGAGGCGGCCACCCGCTACATCGCCCGCGACCTGGGGCCGAAGGGCATCCGGGTGAACGCCATCTCGGCCGGCGCCATGCGCACCCTGTCGCTGGCGGGCATCTCGGGCGGCCGGGGCATGATCGCCCAGGGCCGCGCCATGAGCGCCATGAAGGAAGACACCTCCATGGAGGGCGTCGCCGGATGCGCCCTGTGGCTGCTTTCCGACCTGGGCCTCTCCGCCACCGGCGAAGTCGTTCACGTGGACGCGGGCTTCCACATGATGGGTCTGGGAGACGATTCCGAGGGCTGACGCCGCTTCGGGGCGACCGCTCATGTTCACCGCCACCGTCCTGACCATGTTTCCCGAGGCCTTCCCGGGTCCGCTCGGCGTGTCGCTGATCGGCACGGCGTGGCGCGAGCGGAACCTGTGGTCGCTGGAAACGGTGGACATTCGGAACTTTTCCGACGATAAGCGCGGCTTCCTGGACGACACCCCTGCGGGTGGCGGGCCGGGACAGGTGTTGAAGGCGGACGTGGTGGCCAGGGCGCTCGACAGCGTGGCGGGGTTGCGGCGGCCGCTTTTGTACATGAGCGCGCGGGGCCGGCCCCTGACCCAGGCGCGTGTGAAGCAATGGGCCGAGGCGGACGGGATCACGGTCCTGTGCGGCCGGTTCGAGGGGGTGGACCAGCGGGTGCTCGACGCCCGGGGGTTCGAGGAGGTCAGCGTCGGAGACGCGGTTCTCGCCGGGGGCGAGGCGGCGGCGATGGTGGTGATCGAGGCGTGCGTGCGACTGATCCCCGGAGTGCTGGGCCAGGCCGAAAGCCTGAGTTCGGAAAGCTTCGAGGACGGGCTTCTGGAGCATCCGCAGTACACTCGGCCGCGGACGTTCGAGGGGTTCGACATTCCCGAGGTCCTGCTGTCGGGCGACCATCAGAAGGTCGCCAGATGGCGTCAGGAGCAACGGGAGAAGACCACGCGGGAGCGGCGACCGGACCTCTGGGCGCAGCATCTCGCCAAATCACAGCTAAAGGGCGCGAAAGCCCGAGGAGAAGAAAAATGAATATCGTTCAGCAGCTCGCCGCTGAAGAGAAGGCCCGCGTCCTGGAAGGCCGCGACATCCCCGAATTCCGCCCCGGCGACACCCTGCGCGTCCATGTGAAGATCAAGGAAGGCGAGCGCGAGCGCGTTCAGGCCTTCGAGGGCGTGTGCATCGCCCGTGACGGAACCGGCGTCAACGAGACCTTCACCGTGCGCAAGATCTCGTTCGGCGAAGGCGTGGAACGCAAATTCCCGATCCTGTCGCCCAACATCGAATCCATCGAGGTCAAGCGTCGCGGCGTCGTGCGCCGGGCCAAGCTCTATTACCTGCGCGACCGTCGCGGCAAGTCGGCCCGCATCGCCGAGCGCCAGACCGTGCGCAAGGACAAGGCCGCCATCGTTCCGGAAACCGGAACCGGCGAGAAGGCCGGCGACGAGGCCTGATCTGATCCTTTCCCCTCTCCCCTTGTGGGAGAGGGCCGGGGCGGCGGCCGCATGGGGGCCGCGGGCCGGGGTGTGGGGAGGG
>JAEZCL010000128.1 GCA_023433585.1 Pseudomonadota bacterium | reverse complement strand
CGTCGAAGGTGATCTCGCATTTCGACGAGCTGACCCTCGACTTGGCCGAAGGCCTGATCGCCGCGGCGCGCGGCTGACGGCAACTTGACTTCGAAGGCGGCCGCGGCCTATATCGCGGCGCGCTACGGCCTCAGGGCCGACGGCGGGCGATTAGCTCAGCGGGAGAGCACACCCTTCACACGGGTGGGGTCGCAGGTTCAATCCCTGCATCGCCCACCATGATCTCGCAAAGAAATCAGCCAGATATAAAGAGCGGCTTTCCAGCAGCGGCTGCCGTCCACTATCGATCCTTGATCGTGCCCGTCATGTTCGGGTGGAAGCGGCAGTAGTACTCGACCGTATCTCCGGCCTGCACGATTCGGGTGGCCACCTGGCCGGCCGGAATGACGATATCCCAGCCTCCCTTGACTGTTGCGGTGTGATCGAACGGATCGCGGTTCGTCCATTCGATGCGGTCACCTACCGCTGCTTCGATATTGGCCGGGACGAACGCCAGATTCTCGATGCTGACATGGATCGTCCCGTTGTGGGCGCGCGATCTGCCTCCTGAGGCGAGGACGACAGCCCCCGCCGCAAGGAAGACGCGCCGGTTGAGCGCGCGCGTGGTCATTTCAGGCTGGCCGCCACGTGTTCGGCATGCTGCTGATGGCCCTGGAAGAGCTTGAGCCCCGTTTCCAGCAGGCTCTTGAGTTCGGCGTTCTCGGCCGACGGGATGAGCAGCGTCTGCAGCGCGTCATTGACCTGCTTGTGATAGGCGACCTCGTTGTCGATATAGGCCTTGTCGAACGCGGCGCCTTCGAGCTTGCCGAGTTCGGCGCGCTTCTCTTCGGCCGCCTTCGTCAACGCCTGGCTCGTCGGATTGTCCTCCGGCGTCACGTTCAGCTTCTTGACGAGGTCGAGCGCCTGCACGTTGACGGCCTCGTGATCCTTGACCATCGACTGTGCGAACTCGACCACTTCGGTGTTCTTGGATTTCGAGATCGCAAGCTTCGCCGCCTCGATGTCGATCACCCCTGCGGTATAGGCGATGTGGGCGATCTGCGGATCGGACGGCTTGTCCTGAGCCGGCGCGAACTGAGCGAAGACAAACAGGAAGGCGCCGCCCAGCGCGGCCTTTAAAATGGTTTTCATGGACGTTCTCCTTGGCGCCGGGACCGGCGCATTGAGTTACATCCATTGGATGCCAGCAGAGGCCGATGGTTCCCGGATCGTTTTCAGAGGCCGAGTTTGCCGAGCACGGCGGCTGTCAAACGATCACAACGCTTTCCAGCGAAAGGAAACGCGTCGAGGAGAACCGGCCCGATCTCGTCCTCGAGTCGCTGCCTGACCAGTTTTCGCGCACGATGAAGCCGGGTTTTTACGGTCGTAGGCTGGATCTCGAGAAGGTCGGCAGTCTCCTCCACGCTCAGACCTTCGACCACCCGCGCCACAAAAACGGATCGGAACGGACCAGCCATATCGTCGATCGCCCGCTCGACCAGGCGGAGGAGTTCACGCTGGGCGGTCAGGCGTTCGGGATCGAACTCGGTCACGTTTCCGGGGAAAGGTATTATCCGTGCGTCATCGTCGATGGCTTCCACGGTGATGCCTCTCTGGCTGAGCCGCTTGCCCTTCCGCAACCGGGTCAGCGCCTCGTTTATGGTGATGCGCGACAGCCACGTGGAGAGCGTGGAGTCGCCGCGAAAACTCTCCAGATTCGAGAAAGCGCGGAGATATGCTTCCTGAAGGACGTCCTCCGCCTCCTCGTCGCGTTTGACGATTGCACGAGCCAGCCGGTACAGGCGCTGGTTGTGGGATTTGATGATCGTCCCGATAGCGCCCCGATCTCTTTGCGCCGCCCGCCGCGCAAGCTCGATGTCGTCGGTTTGGCGTTTTTCCGCAGTTGCAGTCGAAACAGGCATCGGTCCACTCCGTCCGTAAGCCTATTTGACGGCAGCGTATCGAAAAGGTTCCCGCCAAGCGAGAACCTTCAGGGTTGCGCGGTCCCTAGCCTGAACGGCGTTAGCTGCTCGGGACGCGGACGGCGTCCGTCTTCTCCAGCGCGAGTTCGACGCGGGCGTCACGCTCGTAGACGTCGCCAAAATATTCCACCTTGCCGTTCTTGTCCGGCCAGGCGGTGAAATAAGCGACATAGACCGGTATCTTCAGCGTGGTCTTCTCCATCGAGTGACCCTTCTTCAGCTTGTCGGCGATGTAATCGACCGACTTGCCGAGCACCGCGGCGGCCATGCCGCGCGGATCCTGAAGCCGCACGCAACCATGGCTGAAGGCGCGCTCGTCGCGACTGAAGAGCTCTTTCTGCGGCGTGTCGTGCATGTAGATTGCATGCTTGTTCGGGAACAAGATCTTCAGTTCCCCGAGCGCGTTGGCCTCGCTCGGCGTCTGGCGGACATTGTAGGGCACCTTGCCGCCATAGGCCCACCAGTTGATCGACGACGAGGAGATCCGGCGCCCCTTGGAGTCGGTCACCTCATAACCGGCGCGGGCGAGATAGCCCGGATCGTTGCGCAGGCGCGGCAGCATCTCGTTGACGATGATCGACTGCGGCACACCCCAGTACGGGTTGTAGTCGACCTGCTCGATCTCGTCGTAGAAGAAGCTCGTCTGGTTGGACGGCTTGCCTATCACGGCCCGCATGTTGAGCTTCTCGACGCCATGGTCGATGAAGCTCGCCGTATAGGCCGGCTGATTGATGAAGACGCGCGTCTCGCCGAGGTCGTGCGGCAACCAGCGCAACTGCTCCAGCGCCACCAGAACCTTGTCCATACGGTCGGCTTTCGAGGCGCCGGCAAGCGCGGCGACCGTACGCGGCCCGATGACGCCGTCCGGTTTCAACCCGGCCTTGGCCTGGGCGGCCTTGATCACCGGCACCAACTCCTCGCCATATGTCTCGCCGCCGATGGTCCGCGCGAGCAATTCGCCGTAGTCGCCGCCCATCTCGTCATCGAGGTCGCGGGCAATGAGATGCAGGATCTTGGCAAGCTCCGGATTGGACTCGCCCGGCTAGAGCAACAGCTTCGGATCGACGACGATTTCGTTTTCGGCGCTGGCGTTCAGCGCCTCGAGTTCGACCCGCAGCGCCTTGTATTCCGGACTGTCGGGATGGCGCGCCTCGAGCCAGCCGCGTACGTCGGTGGCCAGCGACAGGATTTTCAACGCCCCTACCCTGTCGAACGGCCTCTCTGGAAAATCATGATAGCCGGAGAGCTTGTTGGGATTGATTCGCCCGGCCTCGGCGTCGCGTGCATAACGCAGGACGCGCGCCGACAGGGCCATTTCGAAGCGGATAAGCTCGCGCTTGCGCGGGGCGGCATCGGCGTCGGAGCGGCTGCCTGAAGGTACGACTACGGCGTAGTCGGCCGGCGACAATCCATGGCTCGCCGACTCGCCCAGCACCCGCAATGCATCACGCGCGCGCTCGTTGACCTCGTTGTTGACGACCCAGATGAAATCCGGATTGGCGGAATAGAATTCCACCAGCGCCTTGGCGATCTCCGGCTCCGCATAGAGTTCGTAGCCCGTAAGGCCGGCAATCGCCTCACGGAAGTCGGTGCCGGACGTCGCCTGGTCGAGCGAGGCGGACTGGCCGATTGCAGCAAGCGCCGTGAAATCCACGGCCTGGAGGGCCACAGCCTTGTAATTGTAGTAGGAGGGAGCGCTGATCTTGGCGATCGCTGCGGGCTTGCGAGCGACCGGACGGCTGGGCCGCTTGCCGGCCCCATAGCTCTCGCCGTCGCGGTATTGCCGACTGCCGTCAAGGCGGCCCGAGCGCGAGCTTTGGCCGCTGCTG
>JAEZCL010000125.1 GCA_023433585.1 Pseudomonadota bacterium | reverse complement strand
GCGGGGTGCGCGGCATGAGGCGGTCGACGAGCCGTGCGAGCTCCTCGCCCGAGGCCGGGCGCTCCGAGGGCTCCTTCGACAGCAGCCGCATGACGAGGGCCGCGAGCGGCTTGTCGACCGAGGCCGGCAGCGGCGGCACCGGGTCGTTGACGTGGGCGACCGCGATGTCGACGGCGGTCGGGCCGGTGAACGGCCGCCGCCCGGCGAGGGCCTCGTACGCGACGACGCCGAGCGAGTAGAGGTCGGACAGCGGCGTCGCGGGCCGGCCGACCGCCTGCTCGGGCGAGAGGTACTGTGCGGTCCCCATGACCATGCCGGTCGCGGTCATCGTCTTCTGGTTCGAGGCGAGGGAGACCCCGAAGTCCGTGATCTTCACCTTGCCGGAGCGCGCGAGCAGGATGTTGCCCGGCTTGACGTCGCGGTGGACGACGCCGGCGAGGTGGGCCGCGTGCAGCCCGCGGGCCGTCTGCGCGAGCACGGGCAGCAGCCGCTGCGGGCTGAGCACAGGCTCGCGCTCGAGCAGGTCGGACAGGGGCTCGCCGACGACGAGCTCCATGACGAGGTACGCCGAGCCGTCCTGCTCGCCGTAGTCGAAGAGCGCGGCGATGTGCGGGTGGTGCAGCGCCGCCGAGTTGCGGGCCTCGGTGCGGAAGCGCTCGAGGAAGCCGGAGTCCCCCGCGAACTCGCTGCGCAGCACCTTGACGGCGACCGCGCGGGCGAGCGCGTCGTCGTTCGCCTCCCAGACCTCGCCCATGCCGCCGACGGCGATGCGGCGCAGCAGCCGGTAACGGCCACCGCCGAGCGCGACACCCGGTGCGGTCCTCACGATCCCAGCACCGCCTCGATGACGGCCCGCGCGACGGGTGCGGCGACCGCGCCGCCGGTGGCCTCGTTGCCGAGGGAGCCGCCGTTGAGGACGATGACCGCCACCGCGACGCGGGGCGCCTCGGCGGGGGCGAAGGCGGTGAACCACGCGTGCGGCGGCTGCCCCTCGGTGGTCTGCGCGGTGCCCGTCTTGCCGGCCACCTGGACGCCCGGGATGCGGGCCGAGCGGCCCGTCCCGGAGTCGACCACGCCGACCATCATCTGCGTGAGCGCCGAGGCGGACGCCTCGCTCAGCGGGCGGGAGTACTCGCGGGGCTCGGTCGCCGAGACCACCGTGAGGTCGGCGGCGCGGACGGTCGAGACCAGCTCCGGTGTCATGAGGCGGCCACCGTTGGCGATCGCCGAGGCGACCATCGCCATCTGCATCGGGGTGGCCTGGACGTCGCGCTGGCCGATGGCGGACTGCGCGAGCGCAGCGCCCTCGACGTCGTCGGGGAACACCGACTCGACGACGGGGATGGGCACCTCGAGGTCCGGGTCCCCGAAGCCGAAGCGCTCGGCCTGCTCGCGCAGCGCGTCGTCGCCGAGCGTGAGGCCGAGGTCGGCGAACGCGGTGTTGCACGAGATGCGCAGCGCCTCCGCGAGGGAGACCTGGTCGCCGCCGCAGCTGCTGCCGCCGAAGTTGCGGATCGTCGCCGTCGTCTGCGGCAGCGTGAGCTCGACGGGCGAGTTGACGGGCGTGTCGGCGGTGTACCCGCCGGACTCGAGCGCCGCGGCGGCGGTGACGAGCTTGAAGGTCGAGCCCGGCGCGTACCGCTCCTGGGTGGCCTTGGACCGCAGCGGGTTGCCCTCGGCGGCCTCCAGCGCCCGGTACTGCGCGGCCGCCTCGCTCGTCGAGTGCGAGGCGAGCGCGTTGGGGTCGAAGCCGGGGGTCGAGACGCGCGCGAGGATCCGCCCCGTCGACGGCTCGAGGGCGACGACGGCGCCCTCCTGGCCGCCGAGCGCGTCCGTCGCGGCCTGCTGCGCCGCGGGCAGGATCGTCGTCTCGACGGTCGCGCCCTCGGGGCGGCGGCCGGTGAGCAGGTCCTGGATGCGCGTGAAGAAGAGCTGGTCGGAGCGGCCCGTGAGCTGCTCGTTCTCCGCGAGCTCGAGCTGCGTGCGCCCGTTGGCGATGGAGTAGTAGCCGGTGACGGCCGAGTAGAGCGACCCGAAGGGGTAGACGCGCTGGTAGCCGAAGGCGTCGTCGACGGGCACCGACTCGGCGATGACCTCGCCGCCGGCGACGATCGGGCCGCGCGCGTTGCCGTGCTCGCGGTAGAGGGTCCGCACGTTGCGCGGGTCGGTGTTGAGCGACTCGGCCTGCGCGAACTGCACCCATGAGACCGAGCCCATGAGTGCGACGAACATGATGAGCGTGAGGGTCGCGAGGCGACGCAGCGGGGTGTTCACCGGTCGTCACCTCCCAGCATCTCGGTCGGGTTGTCGTCGTCGGGCACGGCCCGGGTGCCGCCGGACGGCGTCGAGGTGCTGCTGCGCCCACCGACCACGCGTGCGCGCCGGGCCACGGGCACCCCGACGTCGGGTGTGACGACGGAGCGCACGACGGGCACCGGCCGCCGGGCCTCGTCGGAGATGCGCAGCAGGAGCGCCACGATGACCCAGTTCGCGACGAGCGAGGAGCCGCCGTACGCGAGGAACGGTGTCGTCAGGCCGGTGAGCGGGATGAGGCGCGTGACCCCGCCGACGACGACGAAGAGCTGGAACGCGACGACGAACGACAGGCCGCCTGCGAGCAGCTTGCCGAACCCGTCGCGCACGCCGATGGCGGTGCGCAGGCCCCGCTCGACGAGGATCGTGTAGAGCAGCAGGATCGCGAGGAGCCCGGTGAGCCCGAGCTCCTCGCCGAGGGCGGCGACGATGAAGTCGGAGTACGCGAACGGCACGAGGTCGGGGCGCCCCTGGCCCAGCCCGGTGCCGAACAGCCCGCCGGACGCCATCCCGAACAGCCCGGCGACGAGCTGGCCGGACCCGCCGGGGCTGCGGTCGTAGACCTCGGGCTCGAGCGCGTTGAGCCACACGTCGAACCGGGCACCGACGTGCCCGAAGGTCGAGGCCGCGGCCGCCGCGCCGCCGAGGAACAGCACGAGGCCGATGACGATCCACGAGGTGCGCTCGGTCGCGAGGTAGAGCACGGCGACGAACAGCCCGAAGAACAGCAGCGAGGTGCCGAGGTCGCGCTGCAGCACGAGGACGGCGAGCGAGGCGGCCCAGACGACGATGATGGGGCCGAGGTCGCGCGCCCGCGGCAGCTGCAGCCACAGCAGCTTCTTGCCGGCCAGCGCGAGGGTGTCGCGGTGGGTGACGAGGTACCCGGCGAAGAACACCGCGAGGGCGATCTTCGCGAACTCGGCCGGCTGCATGCCGACGGGTCCCACGCGCACCCAGATGCGGGCGCCGTTGATCGTCTGCCCGAGCCCGGGGACCAGCGGCAGCACGACGAGGACGAGCGCCACGACCATCGCCGTGTACGTGTAGCGGCGCAGCGTCCGGTGGTCGCGCAGGAAGAGGAGCACCGCGACCGCGAGGACCACCGAGACCGTCGTCCACGCGAGCTGACGGTCGGCGATGCCGGGATCGTTGATCGACCGCCCTTCGTACGCGATCGCGATGCGGTAGATCATCGCCAGCCCGAGGCCGTTGAGCGCGACGACGACCGGCAGGATGACGGGGTCGGCGTACGGGGCCCGCAGCCGGAGCACGACGTGCACGCCGAGGGCGAGCACCGTCATCCCGACCGCGTACCAGACGGCGTCGGCGGGCACCGACCCGGTGGCCCCGAGCCCCGTGAGGACGTACCCCGCGATCCCGATCCCGAGGGCGGGCACGAGCAGCAGCAGCTCGGTGCCTCGACCGGGGCGGACGCGGTGGGGCTGGACGCTGGCCATCACGGCGCGGGGTCGGTCGCGGGCGGCTGGGGGACGTTCGGGTCGGTGGTGCCCGGGTCGGTGGCGGGGTCGCCGGCGGCGGGGTCCGTCGCACCGGCGTCGGGCTCCGTCGGGGCGGGGCTCGGCTCGGGCGCGGGCTGCACGACGTCCTCGGCGAGCATCTCGACGAGCCGCCGCGCCTCGTCGAGCGAGCCGGCGCCGATCGTCTGGTCGACGCGCACGCGCAGGTAGGCGGGCAGGTCGTCGACGACGACGTCGGACGTCTCGACGATCTCGGCGAGGTCGAGCGGCCCGAGGGTCTGCGGGATGCCGCGGTAGACCGCGACCCGGCCGTCCGCGTCCCCGACGTAGTACTGGGTCTGCGTCCACGCGTAGCCCGCGGCGATGGCGGCGACGAGTGCGACGCCGACGAGCACCCAGGTGACGACGAGGCCGCGACGCTTCGGCGCGGGGGCCAGCTCCTCGTCCTCGGTGCGCTCGTCGTCCTCGAGCTCCGGTGCGGGCCGCGGCTGGTCGTCGACGAGCGTGCCGGTGGCGGCGGTGCGGGCCTCGCCCTCGGCACCGAGGCCGGCGCGGGCGCGCTGGGTGAGCCACGCGGCACGGGCC
>JAEZCL010000153.1 GCA_023433585.1 Pseudomonadota bacterium | reverse complement strand
CCGTTCAGCTGGCTGGCGCCGCCGGTCAGGACGACGCCCGCCCCTGCCTCGGGCCCGGCGCCGGACGCCTTCAGGCGGTCGCGGATCAGCTCCAGCGTCTCCTCGACCCTGGGGGCGATGACGGTCTTGAGCATGGCGCGGGGCACCACGACGGGGCCGGCGTCCGGCTCCTCGCCGCGCAGGGGCGCCTCGACCATCTCGCGGTCCTCGTTGGGCGAGGCCATGGCCGACCCATGCAGGGTCTTGAGCCGCTCGGCCCCGGCCCGGGACGTGGACAGGCCCCGGGCGATGTCCGAGGTCACATGGTCGCCGCCCACGTTCAGGCTCTCCACATGCAGCAGAGAACGCCCGCCCCAGACGGCCGCCGAGGTGGAGCCGCCGCCCATGTCGATGGCGACGCAGCCCAGGTCCATCTCGTCATCCTCCAACGCGGCCAGGGACGACATCACCGGCGCGGCGGCCACGCCCTGAAGGTCCAGATGCGCGCGCTCCAGACAATGGCTGAGGGTGGCGAAAACGCCCTCGGCCATGGACACCACCAGCAGGTCCAGCCCCAGTTCGGCGCCGCGCATGGCGCGCGGATCGCGCACGCCCCGCGCGCCGTCCACCGACCAGGCGACCGGCAGCACATGAATGGGACGGCGGTTGACCAGGCGCACCTGGGCCAGGGCCATGCCGATGGCCCGCGCCAGGTCGGCGTCGCCCACCGGCTGCGAGCCGAGCGACACCCGCGCCTGCACCCGATGACTGGCCATCTGGCCGATGGCGGTGGAGACGATCACGCCGGAAACGGGGACGCCGGCGGCCCGTTCGGCCCGCTCGACCGCATGGCCGATGGCGTAGGCGGCCTCCTCCATGTTGATGATGGAGCCACCCCGCACGCCACGCGACTGAACGTGACTGGCCCCGGCTACGCGTACGGTGCGGTCGGCGCGGCGGGCCCCGTCCACCTTCATGATGAAGCAGGCGACCTTGGCATGGCCCAGGTCCAGCGCGGCCACTACGGGCGCGCGGCCCGCGGCGCCCATGGTGATGTTCGGATCGGTCCCGCGCCCAGACATGGTCTTCAAACCCCTCTCACTCGCTCACGCCGACGCGCCGGCCGGGCGCACGGCCACGGCGTCGGGCGTACGCAGGTCGACCCGCTCGAACCCCAGGTCCAGCAGGCGTTCGCGCTGATCCATGGCGTCCAGCTGGATCAGGGCCGCCTCCTGGTCTGCGGCGGGCAGTTGGATCACGCCGCCATCCTTCAGCCGTACGTCCCAGCGCCGTTCGTCCACCCGCACCAGAGCCTCCACACGGTTCATCAGGCGCGGCCGCTGGCGCAGCAGGGGCAGGATCTCGAAGGCCGCCTGCTCGGCGCCGGCGCCCACCACCAGCGGCAACTGGGGATAACGGCCGGGATCAGCGCCCGGAATGACCACACCGGCGCTGTCGATCACATGGTTGCGGCCGCCGGTCTGCCACACGGCCAGGCGGTCATGCTCGACCACCGCCACCACCAGGGTGTCGGGCAACAGGCGCACCACGCGAGCCGAACGGACCCAGCCCACCTGCTCCACCCCTTCGCGCACGGCGTTCAGGTCGATGGCGGTGATGGGCTGGCCCCGCTGAAGTCGGACGGCGGCCTGGATGGCGGGGCGGGCCTCGTCCGAAGCGCCGGTGATGTGCACGCGGTTCAGCGCCAGGCCCATACCGGCCAGCTGATTGTTGACGCCGTCCGACACCGCCGCGCCGATGCGCTCGGCCCGCGCGCCGGTGAACAGCACCACGCCGACCAGCACGACGCCGGCGACGAAACTGACGATCACCGCGCGGGGCGACAGGTCCAGACGCCCCAGGGCCGCCATCTTGCCGGGCGTCCCGGAAGCGTTCCTCGGCGCGTTGCGCGAACCGCCCCGGCGCTGCGCGCCCTTCTGAGGAGCGCGCTTTCGGGGGGCCTGATTTGAACTCTGTCGCCGACCGCCGCGCACTACCGCGGGCATGAGGCGTCCTCCACCATCCACCGAACCAGATCCACATACGCCATCCCGGTGAAGGCGGCCTGCTCGGGCGCGAGCGAGGTCGGCGTCATGCCGGGCTGGGTATTCACCTCCAGCAGAACAAGATCGTCGTTAAGATCGTCAAAACGAAAGTCGGATCGGGTCACGCCTCGGCAACCAAGTGCTGTGTGGGCTCGCTCGGATTCGCGCAGGGACGCCTCGAACACATGAGGCGGCAGATCGGCCGGAAGCACATGGCGCGAACCGCCCGGCGCATATTTGGCCTCATAGTCATAGAAGCCCTTGGTCGGGGTGATGTCGGTCACGGTCAGGGCGCGGGGACCGGACTTTTCCCCGATCACCGTCACCGCCAGTTCGCGGCCGGGGATGAAAGGCTCGACCATCACCATCTCGCCGTAAGTCCAGCCGGGCTCCCCCACCTCGGCCACCGGCCGGTTGGCGCCCTCGCGCACAAGATAGACACCGACGGATGAGCCCTCGGCGTTCGGCTTGACCACATAGGGCGGCGCGATGACGTGGCGAGCCGCCACCTCATGCCGGTCGAACAGGCCGCCGCCGGGCACGCGGATGCCCGCCGCCTTCAGCACCGCCTTGGACTTGTCCTTGTCCATTGCCAGCGCGGAAGCCATGACGCCGGAATGGGTGTAGGGGATCTGAAGCGTCTCCAGAATGCCCTGGACGCAGCCGTCCTCGCCCCAGACGCCGTGCAGGGCGTTGAAGGCCACGTCAGGCTTCAGCTCGGCCAGAACCTGGGCCAGGTCGCGTCCGGCGTCCACGCGGGTGATGCGCCCGACCTGTCCCTCCAGCGCATCGGCGCACATGCGGCCCGAGGACAGGGAGACCTCGCGTTCCGGCGACAGACCGCCCATCAGGACGGCGACGTGGATGTCTTTCAGGGCACGGGTCATGGAGTCCATCGCCAGGGATTGAGGACGGGAACCCCGAGCGGCGCGAAATCACGTTCGTTGCGCGTGACGACCGTCAATCCGCGCGCCGCCGCAGTGGCCGCGATCAGGGCGTCGATGGCGTAATTCCTGCGCTCGAGGTTTCGCAGGACCAGCATGTAGCGCCCCCAGTAGTCGGCGATGTCCGGCTCGACCGCGAGGATGCGCTCGCCATAGCGGGGAAGCAGCTGCTCGTTCAGCCATCGTTCCAGATCAACGCCGTGTCGATTGACGCGCCGATTCTCCACGCCCATGCGGATTTCGGCGATGGTGGCGACACTGAGACAGGTGCTGTTTCCCGGGATTGATCCGAACCAGGCCATGACGTGCTCATCCGGCGGAGCCTTGGTGAACTCCGAGATGGTGTTGGTGTCCAAAAGATAGGTCACTCTTCGTCGCCGAAGAGCGGCTCGCGGACGCCGCCGGACATACGCTCGAACACGGCGCCCGACCCGATCAGGGGCGCGAACAATTCCAGAAGGCTGCCCGGCTGATCGTCGGGATGGCCCTTCGCTTCGTCGGCGTCGACACGAGCCCGCCAGTCGGCGGCGGAGACCACGACCACGTCTTCCTTGCCATAACGGGTGATGCGTTGGGGCTGGCCCGCACGGGCGCGCGCCAGGAGGTCACTGAGACGCGCCTTGGCGTCCGCCACGGACCACGCCGGGGCGTCCTTCAGGCTTTCAGGATCAACACGGCGGTTCATGTTGGTCATCATAGTCATTATTGACCGATTATTCAATCAGGCGGGTCGCCCGATGCGCCTGATCTCCCATTGCAGATCGACGCCGAATTTATCCTTAACGTCGGCGCGAACCGCCTCGCCCAGGCCCTCGATGTCGGCGGCCGTGGCGTCGGCGAAATTAATCATGAAGTTGGAATGCAGCTCGCTGAACTTCGCCCCGCCGAACGGTTTGCCGCGCCAGCCCGCGTCGTCCACCAGCTTCCAGGACGAATGGCCCTCGGGGTTCTTGAAGGTGGAGCCGCCGGTCTTCTCGCGGATGGGCTGGGTCTGCTCGCGCCGCTCGGTGATCTGGGTCATGCGGGCCTGCACGGCGGCGGGGTCATCGGGGCGGCCGCGATAGACCGCCTCGATCCAGATGATCTCGGCCGGTGCCTGCGAATGCCGATAGGTGTAGCCGAAATCCGCCAGCCGATAGTCCACCCGCTCGCCCGCCCGGTTCAGGCCCCAGGCCGAGACCAGAACGTCCCGGGTCTCGGCGCCGTAGCAGCCCGCGTTCATGGTCAGGGCGCCGCCGATGGTGCCGGGAATGCCCGCATAGAACTCCAGCCCCGCCACGCCGCCCTTGGCCGCCGCGCGGGCGACCATGGCGTCCAGCGCCCCGGCGCCCGCCGTGACGGTGTCGCCTTCGACCGTCACGCCCGCGAAGGGCCGCCCGGCCAGGCGCACCACGACGCCTTCCACCCCTCCGTCCCGCACGATGACGTTGGAGCCCACGCCCAACACCTGCACCGGCACGGCGGGGTCGAGACCTTTCAGGAAATCGGCCAGGTCATCGGCGTCCGCCGGAATGAACAGCACGTCCGCCGTCCCGCCCACCCGGAACCAGGTGTAAGGACCCAGCGGCTCGTTCCGCATCAGCTTGCCGCGCACGGGGGGCAGGTCGTCACGCCATGACATCACGGTCCCTCCATGTCCGGATCAAAGAAGGCCTTTATCTCTTCAACACGCGACGCCGCCCAGACGGCGCGGCGCCGACTCCATTCAGGATCGAGGAGATTCAGAAGTTCGACCTGTCGTGCACTGACATCCATGTGAAGCGACAGGGCCATCTCGCGTATTTGGGCAAGCGGCGGTGGTGCGTTGAGGAAGGCGTCCATAACGTCCGAAGACATGCGAGTGCTGCGCTCCGCCGAAGCCATCCCCTCCGTTACATGGACGAAGACCATCTCCATCACGGCATTCCGATCCGGGCTTTCGGCCAGAACTTCAATCCCGTCGTTCTCCATGTAGATCAGGCGATAGACGCCTTCGGACACGTCCACCCTCATGCCGCCGCCGTCCGGGCCGCCGCATTGCGGCATCATGGCGGCGGGGGCTTCAAGGACGCCCCCCATGCCCTGCATGTCGGCGCAGAAGGCTTCGAGCAGGGCCGGATCAATCACCCCAGCGCCTCCAGCTGTCCCGGCAGGGCGGCGGCCCAGGCGGTGATGTCGCCGGCGCCGAGAAGCACCACCAGGTCGCCGGGCTTCGCCTCTGCATGGATGAGGCCCGCCAGGGCGTCTGGCCCCGCCAAGGCGTCCACCCGGCGATGGCCGAAACGGCGCGCGCCTTCGACCAGGGCGTGCTTGTCGACGCCGGGAATGGGCGCCTCGCCCGCCGGATAGACGTCGGCCACGAACACCGCGTCGGCGTCCGCGAAACAGTTGGAGAAATCGTCCATCAGGTCGCGCAGGCGGGTGAAGCGGTGCGGCTGGACCACGGCGATCACGCGCCCCCCCTGCTCCGCGCCGTGCAGCACCTCGCGCGCCGCCTTCAGCACCGAGGCGATCTCGACCGGGTGGTGGCCGTAGTCGTCGATGATGCGCACCCCGTTCACGATCCCGGTGGTGGTGAAGCGCCGCCGGACGCCGCCGAAACCGGCCAGGCCCGCCTGGATGGCCGCGTCGCTCACCTCCAGCTCGCGCGCCACGGCGATGGCGGCCAGGGCGTTGGAGACGTTGTGCGCGCCGGTCATGGGCAGGCGGACGCCCTCGATCCGGTGCATCTCGCCGTTCTGGATCACCACGTCGAAGCGGGCGCCGTCCGGCCCCATGCGGACGTTCTCGGCGCGCACCATCGCCTGGGGGTTGAGGCCGTAGGTGACCAGGCGCCGGTTGTCGATGCGCGACACCAGCCTCTGCACCTCCGGATGGTCCAGGCACACCACCCCGAAACCATAGAAGGGAATGTCCTCGATGAAGTCGCAGAACGCCTTTCGCACCCCGTCGAAATCGCCGTAGTGGTCCAGGTGCTCCGGGTCGATGTTGGTGATGATCGCCACGGTGCATTTCAGGCGCAGGAAACTGCCGTCCGACTCGTCCGCCTCCACCACGATCCAGTCGCCGTCCCCCACCTTGGCGTTGGCGCCATAGGCGTTGATGATGCCGCCGTTCACGACAGTGGGGTCCATGCCCGCCGCGTCCAGCACCGCGGCGACCATGGAGGTGGTGGTGGTCTTGCCGTGGGTGCCGCCCACGCCGATGGAGAACTGCAGCCGCATCAGCTCGGCCAGCATCTCGGCCCGGCGCACCACCGGGATGCGGCGGCGGCGCGCCTCGACCAGCTCGGGATTGTCGAGGCTGACCGCGCTGGAATAGACCACCGCCGAGACGCCCTCGGTCACATGGGCGGCGTCATGGCCGATGAAGATCCGGGCGCCCAGCCCCTCCAGCCGCTCGGTGTTCGCCCCGGCTCTGGCGTCCGAGCCCTGCACCGAATAGCCGATCTTGAGCATGATCTCGGCGATGCCGCTCATGCCGATGCCGCCGATGCCGACGAAATGGACGGGGCCGAGCTGGAAGGGGACGGGTCGGAGGCGTGCGATCATCAAGCCGCTATAGCCGGGGCGCGGCGGATTTGCACGAGGAAGGCGGCGGCCTTTTCCCGGCTCCCTGTTCGTGCAATTGTCCGACATAACAGGCAGGCACGGGAGAGCGCCGTCGTGAGGCTGAACCGTCGACGCTTCATCGCCGCTTCGGCCGCCCTGGCCCCCGCAACCCTGAGCCGGACAGCATCCGCGCGTCAGGTTCTGACGGCCCGACAGGACCATCGGCGCCTGCTGGACCTTCTGGGCATCGACGAACTGCGCCCCGGCGCGGACGGCTGGACGCCCGGCGCGGCCAATCCCCCCAACTATGACGAGACGCTGGCGGGCGGACAAAATCTGCCTGATCCGCTGAGGTTCGAGGACGGTCGTGCGGCCGTCTTGCCCGCCCACTGGCCCGCACGCCGAGCCGAGATCGCGGCGATCTTCGAGCGCGAGATCTATGGGCGCGTCCCGGATGCGGCGCCCCGCATCCACTGGACGACGGGCGCCTCGACGTCGGAAACGGTGGGGGGAATCGAGGCCACCACCCGGACCCTGACCGGACGGGCGGACGGGGGCGGCGATTTCGCCATCGACGCCACGGCCACCCTGCCCGCCGACGCCGCCGGGCCGGTTCCGGTGGTGCTGGGCCTGGCCCTGCCCGCCGCCGTCGCCGCCCGTTTTCCGCCTGAGCCCGGGCCTTCATGGAAGGCCCAGGTGCTGGCGCGCGGCTGGGGCGTGGCGGAATATGTCGCCACAAGCGTTCAGGCCGATGGCGGCGACGGCCTTTCAGGCGGCGTCATCGGCCTGGCGGGGGGCGGGCGGCCCCGGGGCCTTGAAGACTGGGGCGCGCTCAGGGCCTGGGCCTGGGGCGCATCGCGGGTGCTGGACGCGCTGGAGAGCCTGCCGGAAACGGACGCGGCGCGCACGGCGATCTACGGCCTGTCGCGCTATGGCAAGGCGGCGCTGGTCGCCATGGCCTTCGACCCGCGTTTCGCCGCCGGGTTCATCGCCTCGTCCGGCGCGGGCGGCGCCAAGTTGTTGAAGCGGGATTTCGGCGAACGGGTCGAGAACCTGGCCTCGGGCGGGCTCTATCACTGGATGGCGGGCAATTTCCTGAAATACGCCGGCCCCCTGACCCCGGCCGACCTGCCCGTGGACGCGCATCAGCTGATCGCCCTGTGCGCGCCGCGCCCGGTGTTCGTCAGCGTGGGCGCGTTCGAGGCGGACCGCTGGACCGACCCGCGCGGCATGTTCCTGGCGACCGCCGGCGCCGGGTCCGCCTATCGCCTGCTGGGCGCCCGGCCCCTTCAAAGCGATGAATTCCCGCCGTCGGAAACCCTGATCGACGGCGATCTGGCGTTCCGCCAGCACGAGGGCGGCCATACCGGCGGGCCGAACTGGCCGGTGTTCCTGGACTGGCTGGCGCCGCGCCTGCGGCCCTGAACGGGCGACGGCGCAAAGCGGCTTGCCGCATGCACGGCGGTGCGTAGAGTGGCGGCATGCTCCTCGCCCTCGTGCTCGCCTTTCAGGCCGTCGTGGTCACTCCGGCCGATCCGCCGCCAGCCAATCGTGACCTGGTGCTGAGCGGACTGGGCCGGTTCGCCGTCTTCGCCGACCGCGATTCCATGGAGCGGGAGGACCAGACCGTAACCCTGCGCGCCCTGCAGGTGGCCGAAACCGGGTTCGAGGCGGGCGGCCGGGCCTATGTGGGGGGCTGGTCCGCCTGGCGTTTCGATTGCGCGCGGCGGATGGGCGACCGCCTGGACTTCTCGTCCCTGGCCGAGGACGGGACCGAAGGCCCCGTGACGCCCGAAGCCGCGCCCGCCCGACCCGTCGGAGAGGACGGCGAGATGGCGGCCCTGTTCGAGATCGCCTGCGGCGCGCCCGCCGCCGACGCCGTGACCGCCGCCTCCGTGGACGAGGCGATCGCCCTGGGCCGCGCGCGTCTGGCCGAACGCGCGGAGAACACGCCGCACTGAAGCGGTTCCGGCCTGAATTTGATTGGCCCAGGTAACGACGTTACGGTCAGGCCCTCCATACAACCGACAGCCTGCGAGGTGAACATGACGGTTCACGCCTTGATCCGTGTCGGCGCCCTGGCGTCGGTCATCGCCATGGGGAGCTGCGGCTCTCTCGACAATCCCGAACTGGTGCGGCCCGGCGCCGTGGTCAACGCCATAGAGGTGCGCAACGCGGCGGACCAGCCCATCACCGATCTGCGGATCGGCATATGCGGGGAAACCTTCGGTTTTGGTCCCGACTACGGATATGACCGGCTGGAGGGCGATTACATCCCCGTCGGCGGCGCGCGCCGTTTCCCCGCCTCGCCCGGCTGCTACAATATCGCCGTCATGATCGGTGGCGGCTTCTTTTCCAGCGGAACAGAGCGTTTCCACGTGGTGATCGTGCCAGAGCCGTCCGGCGCGCTTGGGCGTTGGGACATCCAGTGAGAACGGACGGCGGGACCGCGTAATCCACGCCCCTGCCCGGTCAGTCCCTGGATGTGGAGCCTCAACAGGTTGTCCTCGGTGAGGGCGAGTCTGCTGATGGGCGTTTGTAGTTCGACGCCGCCGTCGCCTCCACCAGATCAGCCAGGCGCTTGGCCGCGTCTGGAATCGCCACCGAACGCGCGGCGGCGGCGCGCGCGGCCAGGCCGGCGGGGTTGGAGAGCAGCGACTGGAGCGCGGTGACCAGGCTGTCCACCGTCAGGTCGTCCTCGGTGATGACCCAGGCCGCGCCCGCCTCGGCCAGCAGGGCCGCGTTCACGCGCTGATGATCGTCGGTGGCGATCTTCAGCGGGACCAGGATCGACGGCAGGCCCGCCACGGCCAGCTCGGACACGGTGGAGGCGCCCGCCCGGCCGATCACCAGGTGGGCGGCGTGCAGGCGGCTGGCCATGTTGCGGAAGAACGGCGCGACCTCGGCCGAGATTCCGGCTTCCAGATAGATCTGGCGCGCGGTCTCCAGCGACTCGACGCGCGTCTGCTGCTCGACCTTCAGACGCGCACGCAGGGTTTCGGGCAGGGCCGCCAGGGCCCGGGGCGTGGTCTCGGACAGGATGCGGGCGCCCTGGCTGCCGCCGGTGACCAGAAGCCGGATGCGGTAGTCCGGCGCCACATAGGCGCGGTCATAGAGGGCGCGGATGTCGGCCCGCACGGGAATGCCGACCACCCGGACCGGCGCGCGCAATTTCTCGGGCGCGCGCTCCAGGGTCGGAAAGGCCGAGGCGACCTGGTCCACATGGGGCGCGAGCCAGCGGTTGGTGCGGCCCAGCACCGCGTTCTGTTCGTGGATCAGGGTGGGCCGCTTCTGGCTGAGCGCGGCCAGCAGCGCCGGGGCGGATGGATAGCCGCCGAAGCCGACCACGATGGCTGGGTCCAGGCGGGTGAACGCCTTGCGCGCCTGGAGCACGCCCTGGGCGATGGCGCCGGACGCCTTGAGCAGGCCCAGCGGCCCCGCGCCCGTGGCCGCGTCCAGGTCCAGGCGCGTCTCGGCCGGAAAGTCGTGGGCGTATTGTTCGCCGCGCCGGTCGGTGGCCAGGACGATGCGCCATCCGCGCCCGGCCATCTCGCGGGCCAGGGCTTCGGCGGGAAACATGTGGCCGCCGGTGCCGCCGGCGGCGAGGACGCAGACTCGGGAAGGACTCATACAGGCAGGATGCGGCGGCGGCGGCGCGGCAGCAAGGCGCCGGGTTCATAGGCTCCGGGCCGCCGCCGGGTCAGGGCCAGGGCGAACCCCATGGTCAGCCCCATGGCCAGCATGGACGAGCCCCCATAACTGACGAACGGCAGGGTCATCCCCTTCGTCGGAATCAGGTTCAGGTTCACCGCGATGTTGATGGTCGCCTGAAGCCCGATCAGCAGGAACAGGCCCGCCGCCGCCGTCTGCTGGAACGGGTCACTCAGCTTCATGGCCCGCGACAGGCCGCGCAGCACGATGAAGGCGTAAAGCCCGATCAGGATGAGGGAGAAGACCAGGCCGAACTCCTCGGCCGCCACCGAATAGATGAAGTCGGTGTGCAGGTCCGGCACGTTGCGCTTCATCACGCCCTCGCCCACGCCCCGGCCCAGGAGGCCGCCCGCCGAGATGGCCTCGGACGCCCGGTCGATCTGATAGGTGTCGGCCTGGCCCGGCGACAGGAACTTACCCACCCGGTCGCGCACATGGTCGAAGACGAAATAGACCGCGATCATGCCGCTCAGGAAGATCCCGCCCAGCACCGCCATCCAGCGTATGGGCACCCCGGCCATGAAGAACACGGCCATGAAGGTGGTGGTGATGAGAAGCGTCTGGCCGATGTCCGGCTGGATCACCAGAAGCCCCACCGTCAGCACATAGACGGCGAAGGCGATGGAGACGCCGGGCACGCCCTGGCCCTTCTGGGTTTCGGCGAACATCCACGAGGCGAAGACGATCAGGGCGGGCTTGGCGAACTCGGACGGCTGCAGGCCGAACGGCCCGATGTTGATCCAGCGCGCCGCGCCCTTCACCTCCGCGCCGATGAAAGGCAGCAGCGCCATGGCGATGATCGCGCATCCCAGCATCACGACCGCGATGCGCCGCACCCCGCGCGGCGACAGCAGGGAGGCGACGATCATCGCCGTCCCCCCCATGGCGGCGAAGATCACCATGCGCCAAGCGTAGTGGAACGAGTCGGTGAGGGATTCGTCGGCGCGGATGGCCGCCGGGCTGGAGGCGAAGGACAGGGCCACGCCCAGGAAGATCAGGGTCGAGGCGGCCGCCAGCAGCCCCTTGTCCACCGTCCACCACCACTGGGCGATGGGCGAGGTGTCGTTGCGTGAATAGGTGTGGGAATAGTTGTTGGCCGTCATTGGGCCGCGCCCTCCAGCACGGGCCGCGTGGCCCCCAGCGCCAGGACGGCGGCGCGGAACGCCTCGCCCCGGGCCTCGAAATCCGGATACTGGTCGAAGGAGGCGGCGGCGGGGCTGAGCAGCACCACGGCGTCCTGATCGTTCGCCTCGGCCCATTCGGCGGCGTCGCGGGCGGCGGCGGCGACGGCGGCCTGGATGTCGCCGCTGATCGTCACGGGCGCCGCGTCGTCGATCTCGGCGGCGAACATCTGGGCCGCCTCGCCGATCAGATAGGCGTGGGCGATGCGGGGAAACAGCGGCGCGAGGTCCGCGATCCCGCCGTCCTTGGCCCGCCCGCCCGCGATCCAGAACACGCGCGGATAGCTGGCCAGGGCCTGTTTCGCCGCGTCGGTGTTGGTGGCCTTGGAATCGTTGATGAAGACGACGCGGCCCAGCCGCCCAACCGGCTCCATCCTGTGCGCCAGGCCGGGGAAGCTCAGCAGGCCCCGCACCGCCTCGTCCCGGGTCAGGCCGACGGCGCGAACGGCGGCATAGGCGCAGGCCGCGTTCTGGGCGTTGTGGCGCCCCGGCAGGGATATGGCGGTCGACAGATCAGCGACGGATTCGGCGCCGTCCATGAGCTGGCGGCCGATAACCGTGATCCCTTCTCCCCTCGTGGGAGAAGGTGTCATGCGCAGCATGACGGATGAGGGGGCTGTCTCAGCGCCAGGAACGGTTGGGATTGGCTCCGCAGCGTCACACCCCTCATCCGAGCCGCTCCGCGGCCCACCTTCTCCCACAAGGGGAGAAGGGTCTGTGACACGCACCGGAACAGGATTCCTCATCCCCCGCGCGATCCCCTGGCTGAACGGATCATCGGCGCTGATGATCGCCACGCCGCGCGGCCCCTGCTCCTGGAACACCCGCCGCTTGGCCGCCACATAGCCCGCCATGCCGCCGTGGCGGTCCAGGTGGTCGGGACTGATGTTGGTCAGGACCGCCACGTCCGGGGCGAAACGGCTGGTCAGGTCCAGCTGATAGGACGAGACCTCGATCACATAGACCGCGTCCGGCGTGAGCTCGGGCAGGGCCAGGACGCCGATGCCGATGTTGCCGCCCACATGCACGGTTCGGCCCGCCTGCTTCAGAACCCAGCCGATCAGGGCCGTGGTGGTGGACTTGCCGTTGGTGCCGGTGACGGCGATGACCCTGGGCCGCTCCACCTCGGGCAGGGCCGACAGGGCGCGGGCGAACAGCTCGATGTCGCCCATGACGCGCACGCCCGCGTCCTTGGCCATCTGCACGGTCCAGTGCGGCGCCGGATGGGTCAGAGGCGCGCCCGGCGACAGGACCAGGGCGGCGAATGTCGACCAGTCGGCCCGGGCCAGGTCCTGGACCACGAACCCTTCGGCCTCGGCCTGCATGCGGCTGGACACGCTGTCGTCCCACAGCACGGGCTCGGCGCCGCCGGCCTTGAGCGCCCGGGCGGCGGACAGGCCCGAGCGCCCCAGCCCGAAGACCGCGACGCGCCGCCCTTCAAAGCCGGGGACCGGGATCATGCCTACCTCAGCTTCAGGGTCGACAGGCCGATCAGGGCCAGTATGCCCGCCACGATCCAGAAGCGGATCACTACGGTGGATTCGGCCCAGCCCATCTTCTCGAAGTGATGGTGGATGGGCGCCATCAGGAAGATGCGCTTTCCGGTGGCCTTGAAGTAGGCCACCTGGATCATCACCGACAGGGCCTCGACCACGAACAGGCCGCCGACGATGGCCAGGACGATCTCGTGCTTGGTGGCCACGGCGATGGCGCCCAGCGCGCCGCCCAGCGCCAGGGACCCGGTGTCGCCCATGAAGATCTTGGCGGGCGGGGCGTTGTACCAGAGAAAGCCCGTGCCCCCGCCGATGATGGCGGCGCAGAAGATGGCCAGCTCACCCGCGCCCGGCACATGGTGGACCTGGAGGTATTCAGAGAACAGGAAGTTGCCGACCAGATAGCTGATGACGCCGAACGCGGCGGCTGCCATCATCACCGGCACCGTGGCCAGGCCGTCGAGCCCGTCGGTCAGGTTCACCGCGTTGGACGCGCCGACGATGACCACCGCAGCGAACACCACATAGAACCAGCCGATGTTCAGCAGCACCTCCTTGAAGAAGGGGAAGGCCACCGACGTCTCCAACCCCGGCGAGGTGGGCGAGACCTTCATCCACACCACCGTCAGCACGCCCGCCAGGACCGCCACGACCACCTGGGCCAGCAGCTTCTGCTTCGAGGTCAGGCCCGCCGAGGACTGCTTGCTGACCTTGGCGTAGTCGTCGATGAAGCCCAGCACGCCGAAGGCCGCCGTCACCAGCGACACGATCCAGATGTAGGGGTTGGTCAGGTCGGCCCACAGGAACACGCCCACGGCGATCCCCGCCAGGATCATCAGCCCGCCCATGGTGGGGGTGCCCTGCTTGGTCAGCACATGGCTTTCGGGGCCGTCCGCGCGGATCGGCTGGCCCTTGCCCTGGCGCGCGCGCATCCAGTCGATGAAGCGCTGGCCCATGGCGATGGCCACGATCAGGGCCGTAATCATGGCCAGGCCCACGCGCACGGTCTGATACTGAATCAGGTGCAGCAGGGGGTAATCCTGGGCGATGTCGGCGTAATAGAGATAGAGCAGATAGAACATCAGCCGCCCCCTTCCCCTTCGTGGCGATTATCCATGTCGGCCAGGGCCGCGGCGATGAGCGAGGCCTTCGAGCCGTTTGAGCCCTTGACCATGATGATGTCGTGCGGCCGCATCTCGGCCTTGAGCGCCTCGGCCAGTTCAGCCGCCGTCTCGCGCCACAGGCCCCGGCAGGCAGGCGGCAGGGCGTCGTGCAGCGCCCTCATGGCCGGTCCGGCCGCATGGACCAGATCCAGCCCCGCCGCCGCGATAGGTTCGGCCAGGCCCGCGTGCAGGGCCTCGGACTGACCGCCCAGCTCCAGCATGTCGGTCAGGGCGACGATGCGCCGCCCCCGTCCCGTCACCGGCCGCGCGCCCAGGCTTGCGAAGCCCGCCGTCATCGACAGGGGATTGGCGTTGTAGCTCTCGTCGATCAGCAGGAACGTCCCGCCGGGAATGCGGACGGTCCGGTTCTGGCCCCGTCCGGCCAGGGGGGCGAATTCCGACAGGGCGGCGAGGGCCGTCTCGACCGGCACGTCCAGGGCGTCCAGCATCAGGATCACCGCCAGGCTGTTGAGGCCCCAGTGGACGCCGGACTGCTTCAGGCGGAACACATGGCGCCGCCCCAGGATGTCGGCCTCGACGCGGGCCCCGTCCGGGTCCGGCGTGAAGGCGGTAAGGCGCGCATCCGCCCCTTCGCCCGAGCCGAAGGTGACGATGCGCGCGCCGCTCTGGCCGGCGCGGCGGCGCAGCAGGGCCGCCCACGACACATCGCCGTTGATGATCGCCGTCCCGCCGGGGCTGAGGCCGGCGAATACGGCGGCCTTCTCTTCGGCGACGCCGGTCTCGCCGTCGGTGAAGCCTTCGATATGCACCGGCCCGACGGTGGTGACGCAGGCCGCATGGGGACGCACCATCTGCGACAGCGGCGCGATCTCGCCCGGCGCGTTCATGCCGATCTCGAACACCGCGCGTTCGGTCCCCGCAGGCATCCGCGCCAGGGTCAGGGGCACGCCGATATGGTTGTTGAAGCTCTTGACCGAGGCGTGAGCGGGCCCAGCCAGGTCCAGCCCCGCCTTGATGGCCTGGGTGACGCTGGTCTTGCCGACGCTGCCGGTGACCACGCCCCGACGCACCTGGGGCGCCCGCTCGCGCGCGGCGGCGCCCAGGGCCTCAAGCGCCTTCAGGGTGTCGGAAACGACGATGCAGGGGCCGCCCTCGACCTCACGCTCGACCAGGGCGCCGCACGCACCCGCCGCGAAGGCCGAGGCCGCGAACTCGTGGCCGTCGCGCGCGCCCTTCAGCGCCACGAACAGGTCGCCCGGCTCCACCTCCTTGCTGTTGAAGGTGACGCCCGTCGCGTCGAAGCCGCCGCCCTGAAGACGGCCGTCCGCCGCCCGCGCGATATCGGCGGCGGTCCACAGCGGTGTCCCCTGGGGCTGGGGCATCAGGCGTCTTCCTTCAGGGCCTCGGCGATTTCCCGAGCGTCGTCGAAAGGGTAGGTGATTCCGCCGACGATCTGGCCCTGTTCATGCCCTTTTCCGGCGACGACCACCACATCCCCGTCGCGCATGATGGACAGGGCGTGGCGGATGGCTTCGCGGCGATCGCCGATCTCCACCACGTCCGGCGCGGCGGCCTTCACCTCGGCCCGGATGGCGGCCGGGTTCTCCGAGCGGGGATTGTCGTCGGTCAGGATCGCCACATCCGCCAGCCGCTGGGCGATCTCGCCCATCAGGGGCCGCTTGCTCCGATCCCGGTCGCCGCCGCAGCCGAACACCACGACCAGCCGCCCGCGTGCATGGGGGCGCAGCGACGTCAGCACGGTCTCGAGGCCGTCAGGCGTGTGGGCGTAGTCCACATAGGCGTCGCCGCCGCCGGCGCCCGTCGCCACATGCTGCATGCGTCCGGCCGCGCCCTGAAGCCGCTCCAGGGCGGCGATGACGCCCTCGGGCGCCTCGCCCGCCGCGATGCACAGGCCCGCCGCCACCAGGGCGTTGGAGGCCTGAAAGGCGCCGGCCAGCGGCAGCATGACCTCATGAACTTCGCCGCGCACGTCCAGGGTCAGACGCTGGCCCTCGCTGGTCGTTTCGCGCGCGATCAGGGTCAGGTCGCGGCCCCGCTGGCCCACGCCCATGATGTTGAGGCCCGCCATCAACCCATGGGCGGCGAAACCGGAATAGGCGGGCGAATCCGCGTTCAGCACCGCCGTGCGGCCGCGCGGCAGCAGGGTGTCGAACAGGCGCAGCTTGGCCGCCCGGTAGGCCGCCATGTCGCCGTGATAGTCCAGATGATCCTGGCTCAGGTTGGTGAAGGCCGCCGCGCTCAGCGCCACCCCGTCCAGCCGCCGCTGATCCACCCCGTGGGAGGACGCCTCAAGCGCCACATGGGTGACGCCGCGCGCCGCCAGTTCGGCCAGGATGCGGGCGGCCTCGCCCGCGTCCGGGCTGGTCAGGCCCGAGCGGGTCAAGGATTGATTAAGGTTACCGGGTCCGCTCAAGCCGATGCCGAGGGTGCCGATCGAAGCCGACCTCCGGCCGAGCGACGCCCAGATCTGGCGGCAGAAAGCGGCCACAGACGTCTTGCCGTTTGTGCCGGTGACGGCCACGCAGGTCCCGGGCTGGGCACCGTAGAATCCCCGCGCCGCCAGCGCATAGGCCCGGCGCACGTCGCCGCAGGGCACCAGCACCGGCGCGCTCGCATCCGGGGTGTCGGCCGGCGCCAGGACGGCGGCGGCCCCGGCCGACAGCGCCTGGGGGATGAAGGCGCGGCCGTCGGCGCTGGCCCCCGGAATGGCGGCGAACAGGGTTCCCGGCCCGACTTTGCGGCTGTCGGCCGTCACCCCGGTGATGACCGGATCGGCCGCCACGTCGCGGCGGATCAGTTCGGACAGGCGCACGCCGGGAGTCGTCACTGCGTCGCCTCCCCTTCCTGGGGAATGCGCCGGCCGTCGATGGTGCGCCAGCGGTCGGCCGCGCGCTCAACGCCCACGAAATCGGCGATACGGTCGATGACCCGCCCGGCCACCGGCGCGGCCACGAAGCCGCCGGTGCGCGGATAGCCCTGGGGCTCGTCCATCAGGATGAAGACCAGATAGCGCGGAGCCTCCAGCGGCCCGTCTGTGGGGAAGACCGCGGCGAAGCTGCCGACGGCGTGGGTGGGGTCATAACGGCCGTCCACCACCTTGTTGGCCGAGCCGGTCTTGCCGCCCACGCGCAGGCCCGGAGCGTCGGCGCGCGATCCCGATCCGCGCACCACGTTGCGGCGCATCAGATCCAGCATGGTCAGGGAGGTGTCCTCGCTGACCACCCGGCGCACACCCGGATGCGGCCCCTGGGCCGGGCGCAGGGTCAGGGGCACATAGCGCCCGCCGTTCAGCAGCGCGCCCATGGCGGCGGCCGCCTGGGCGGGGGTGACCATGATCCCGTAGCCGAAGGACAGGGACGCCAGGGTGGTGTCGGACCAGTTCACCGGGCGGCGCGGCGCGGCGGATTCGTGCAGTTCGATGGGGGCGGCGTCCAGCAGGCCCAGATCCTGGAAATAGCGCCGCATCACGTCCGGCCCCATTTCGATGGCCAGGCGCGAGGTGCCGATGTTGGACGAATAGAGGAACACCTCCTCCAGCGTCATCACCCGGTTCTGGGCGTGGAAGTCGCGGATGGCGCGATTGCCGATCTGCAACGGGTCCGAAGCGTCGAAGGTGGTGGTCATGTCCGCCTGGCCGGTGTCCAGCCCTGCGGCGATGGTGAAGGCCTTGAGCACCGACCCCATCTCGTAGTGGCCGGAAACCACGCGGTTCATCTCCCCGGCCCGCGTCTCTTGCCGGCGGTTCGGGTCGTAGGCCGGATAGCTGGCCATGCCCAGGACCTCGCCGGTCTGGACGTTGGTGACGATCCCCACAGCGCCGTGCGCGCCCAGCTCGGCGGCGGCGGCGTAGAGCTCGTTCTCCAGCGCCGCCTGCACCCGCAGGTCGATGGACAGGGGGGTCGGCGCGCCGGTGCGGCCCGCCTCGCGGATCTCCCGGTCGAAGGCCAGTTCCGCGCCGGTGACGCCGGTGTCCCCCGCGAAGCCGATCACATGGGCGGCCGAAACCCCCAGCGGATAGGCGCGGGCGTTCTCGGCCTCGAAATAGATCCCGCCGAGCGCCAGCCGATGCAGCGCCGCGCGCTCCGGCGGCGTCAGGCCGTTCATCACCACCACGCGGCGATCGCCGTGGATGGCGTCGTGCAGGCGCTGGCGCGGCAGCCTGGGCAGGGCCGTGACCATGGCCTGAAGCGCCGCCTCGCGGTCCCAGACCTCGGCCGGGTCCACATACAGGCCGTAGTGGCGGATGTTGGTCGCCAGAAGGCGGCCGTCGCGGTCGGTCAGGTCGCCGCGCGCCAATGTCGGACCGCCGCGCCAGCCGGATGCGTCATGACCGCCGGACAGCAGCGCCGCGTGCGTCGCGCCCGCCACGAGCGCCACGAACAGGGCGCCGAAGACCACCAGCATCAGGAAGATGCGCACCCGGGTGTCCTCGTCCGGGCGCTGATCGGCCCGGGCGCGTTCGAAGGCGTGCTCGATCCACCACACCAGGCCGGTCAGGCCGCGCCAGGTCGGAGCAGCGGCGGGAATGTTGCGGGATTCCACGGAACTCATCGGCCCGCCTCCGGTCCCGCGGCGGCGGCGACGTCATCGCCCGGCGGCGCCAGCACGTCCAGGGTGGCGCGCTGATCCATCGCCACCGGCGCCAGGCCCACCTGACGCGACAGGGCCTCCAGCCGTCCCGGCTCCTCCAGCCGCGCCGCCTCGGCGGTCAGCAACCGCACCCGTGTCCGCTCGGCGACGATGGCGCGTTGCAGGCCGTCGATGTCGGCGCTCTGACGCGCCGCCTGGGCCTTGGCGAAATAGACCGAGACGATGATGGCGGCCAGGATGGCGATGCCGATGATCTCGACCACGCGGAAACCGCGCAGCTTCCAGCCGAACAGGGCGACGACCGCACTCATGCCGCCATCCTCCCCCACGCCTGGGCCTCTGTGCGCACGGCGGCGCGCAGGCGCGCGGAGCGGGCGCGGGGATTGGCGGCGCGCTCGGCCTCGCCCGCCTCGCGCGCGCCCTTGAACATCAGGGTGAAGCTGGGCGCGCGGGCCTCGACCCGTTGCGGCGCGTGACGCGAGCCGCCCGGCGCGTTTCCGGTGCGCTCGGTCAGGAACGCCTTGACGATCCGGTCCTCCAGCGAATGGAAGGTGACCACCGCCAGGCGCCCGCCCGGCGACAGCGCCGCCTCGGCAGCCTGAAGCCCGGCGGTCAGCTCTCCCAGTTCGTCGTTCACGGCGATGCGCAGGGCCTGGAAGGTGCGGGTGGCCGGATGGATCGGCGCGCCGCGACGGCCGCCCAGGGCCTTCTCCACCACCTCGGCCAGATCGAGGGTGCGGGCGAACGGCTGTTCGGCCCGGCGGCGCAGGATGGCGGAAGCCACACGACCGGACTGGCGCTCCTCGCCGTAGAGCTTGAGGATATGGGCCAGCGGGCCGTGATCCCAGGTGTTGACGATGTCGGCGGCGCTCTCGCCCTGGCCCGACATGCGCATGTCCAGCGGCCCGTCGCGCATGAACGAGAATCCGCGCTCGGCCTGGTCCAGCTGCATGGACGAGACGCCGATGTCGAACACGACCCCGTCCAGGCGCTCATGGCCCGTTTCAGCGAAGGCCGCAGCCAGGCCCGAGAACGGCGTCCGTTTCAGCTCGAACCGACCCGGGAAATCGGCGGCGACCCGCTGGGCGTGCGCCGCCACGGTCGGGTCGCGGTCCAGCGCCACCACGCTCGCGCCGCGCTGAAGGATGGCGCGGGTGTAGCCGCCGGCGCCGAAGGTGGCGTCGATCACCATCTGGCCTGGCCTGGGGTCCAGCGCCTCGATCACTTCGTTCAGCAGGACGGGGGCGTGGGGCGCGCTCATCGACCGCCCTCCCCGCCGCGCGCGGCCAGGCTGGCCAGACGGCGCGCCTCGCCCATCTCGCGCATGGCCTGGCGGGCCAGATCGCGCTGTTCCGTGTCGCGCGCCCGCCACAGGTCGCGGTCCCAGATCTGGAACCGGTCGCCCAGACCGATCATCACCACCTCGGACTTCAGCCCGCCGCGCTCCACCAGCGCTTCGGTCAGGGTGATGCGCCCGGCGGTGTCGTAGGCCAGAAGCTTCAGCCCGCCGTAGAACTGGCTCTCCATCGCCGCGCGGAACGGGTCGCCGAAGGGGATGCCGTCGATGAAGGCGCGGTATTCGGCGACGAACGCCTCGCCCCCCGCCTCCAGGCAGTCGGCCTCGATGGAGGGGAAGCAATAGAGGCCCGTGGCGGCGCCGTTCTCGGCGGTGCGGTAGTCCTGCGGCGCCTGCAGGCGCCGCTTGGCGTCAAGCTGCTTCTCATGTGTGCCGAGAAACACCCGCTGTCACTCGGGCCGCGAAGCCCGTCCCTGACACCCGTCGCCGCACGCGGATCGGCACGGCGCCGACCCTCCCCAGGTTCATGTTTGGGGTATCATGGGATGGATTGGGACACAATGGGATTAGTTGACACTTCTTAACCAATAACCCCGCCGCGAACGCCGCTAGACTGTTAACTTTCAGAACATATACAGAACAAACAAGTATTCACAGCCTGTGGATCGTCGCGCGATCCACATGACCTTCAAGGGGTTAAGGGAGAGGAAAAGCCAGACGGCCTGTAAGCCGGGTTCTGTTCCGTCCCTAGGGACGGCGACGATCATTCCTCTGGACCGGCCATCGCTGACCGGTTCTCGCGACCTACCCGGACGCCTCGGGCGGTGAACCCTGCGCGGCCGAAACCGCGCGCGGCGTCCCTATTCGGTCTTGCTCCAGGCGGGGCTTGCCATGCCGTCTGCGTTGCCGAAGACGCGGTGGGCTCTTACCCCACCCTTTCACCCTTGCCCCTCGAAAGGGGCGGTTTGCTTTCTGTGGCGCTGTCCCTCGGGTCACCCCGGGCGGAGGTTATCCGCCGCCTTTTCACCGTGGAGCCCGGACTTTCCTCGACGGGACCGAAACCCCGCCGCGACCGCCCGGCCGTCTGGCGTGCCGATAATTGGTGGTTCCGGCCCCTGGATCAACCCTGTTCGCGCCGTTCGCCGAGGCATGCTAGAATGCGCCTATGGCGACGGCGGCGCAGAAACCTGTTGTGGACTTGGCGACGGAGACCCCAGCCGAGCGCGATGCGCGGCTCGCCTGGGAGCGGGAACGTCTGACCGAGGCGGAGGCTGATCTGGCCGCGGGCCGTTATATTGAGGGGGATGCGGCCCTCGATTGGCTTGACCGGTGGACCTCCGGCGAGGATCTCGAAGACCCCCTAGGCTGAATGGGTCGCTATGAACTCCTGCTCACGGCCCGGGCGCGAAGCGACCTGCTCGTCGCGCGCGAATGGCTGAGCCAGCCCGGCAGCGGCCTCAAGGCGCGCCTCAGGATCGCCCGCATCACCAGGGCCCTGGTCGAACTGCAATTCACGCAGCACCGGTGGGCCGCCGGCGAACACGAAGGCACACGACAGCGTAACATCGAAGGCTATCACATCATCTATCAGGCGGATGACGCCGCCGCGCAGGTCCGCGTGTTGAGAATATTCGGCCCCCTATCAGGATCGCTCCTCCCTCTAGACGTCGTTCACAACACCCCCGTCACGCTCTCCGCGCTGGCCAGTTGCAGAACCCCCATCAGGCGGGCGCGGGTCTCGCCATCGGCGATCCCGTCGACCTGTTCGGGCCGCCAGTGGCGCTGGAACGCCTCCACCACGATGCGGGTGTCCTCGTCATAGACGCCGGACGGCGCCGGCTCGTAACCCAGCCGGTGCAGGCCCGCCTGAAGCACATGCACGCCCAGCCCCTCGTCGCCAGGCCCCAGCGGCGGGCCGAGGGCGGCGATGCGCTCGGCCGCCGGCTCGAACCACAGGCCGTGTCCGGCCTCGGCCAGGCGCTTCCAGGGGAACAGTTCGCCCGGATCGGTCTTGCGCCGCGGGGCCACGTCGGAGTGGCCAAGGATGCGGTCGTCCGGCACGTCCCAGCGGGTGCGGATGTCGCCGACCAGGGCGATCACCGTCTCGATCTGCGCGTCGGGAAAGGCGCGATAGCCCCATTCGTGGCCCGGATTGACGATCTCCACACCGATGGAGACGGCGTTGATGTCCGTCTCGCCCCGCCACCACGACACGCCTGCATGCCAGCAGCGCCGCTCCTCCGGCGCCAGGCGGAACAGCCGCCCGTCTTCCTCCACCACATAGTGGGCCGAGACGCGCGCCTCGGGATCGCGCAGGCGGTCCAGGGCCGCCTGGCCGGTCTGCATGCCGGTGTAGTGCAGCAGGATCATGTCCGGCGGAGCCCGCCGGGCGTCAATGTTGGGGGTCGGGGCGTCGATGAAATCGAGGGCGGTCATGCCGCCATCATCGTTCGTGGCGGATCGGATGAAAAGGCGTTAGCGCCCCTGGCGCTCCCAGCCATGGGCCACCCAGGTGTCGCCCACCTTCTCGGCCTCGATCACGCCGTCGGGACCGGCGGCGGCCGTGCGGGTGCGGGCCGCGCGGCGGGCGCGCAGGGCAAAGCCGGTGAAGAACAGCACCACGCCCGCCACCAGGGCGAACACCGCCACGGCGACGGCGGTGAACACGGCCAGAAGCGCGCCGATGGTCATGGCGATTCCCGTGGCGATCAGTCCGCCCAACCACATGATCGAACTCATGATCCCGGACCCGCGCGCGGGACGCGGCGAGAAGCCGATGCGGGTGAAGCGGGTCTGGAACTGGGTCATGGGCCTACCTTGCCGACGCCGAGGTGAACGGTCGCTGAAATGCGGCGAGCCTGCTCAACGTCCGGGCGCCAATGTCGGTCCATCGCCGCGCCGGGTCAATGCGACAACGCCTCGCGGGGGAAGATCAGCGCAGCGGCTGGTCAGCCATCACAACCGCGCCTTGCGAGCGCATGCGTTCGGCGCGGGCGCGGGCGACGACAGCCTGGACGTCGGGGTCGTTCATGATCGCGCCGAGCCGCACCAGGCTGTCGGCCGCCTCGGTGGACGAGCCGAACAGTTCGCCGAACGCCTCCCAGGGCGATTGCGGACGCGGATAACGGCGCAGGCGCACCGACTCATCCTCGGGAATTTCGGCCAGAACCTTGGCGCGCTGGATGGCCTCGTGCAGACCGCCCACTTCGTCCACCAGCCCCAGTTCGTGGGCCTGGGCGCCGGTCCAGACGCGGCCGCGGGCGATCTCGCGCACCCGCGCGGCGGGCAGGTTGCGGCCGGTGGAGACCCGGGCCACGAAGTCCTCATAGACCTGATCCATCCAGCCGGCGAAGGCGGCGCGCTCGGCCTGGTTGAAGGGCCGGTCGGTGGCGAAGGCGTCGGCGTATTCGCCGCCTACGCTCAGGCCCCTGACGTCCACGCCGAAGCGGCCCAGAGCCTCGCCCAGCACGAACTTGCCGCCGAACACGCCGATGGAGCCGGTCAGGGTCGTGGGCTGGGCCACGATCGCGGACGCTTCCGACGAGATCCAGTAACCGCCCGAGGCCGCATAGGCGCCCATGGACACCACCACCGGCTTGCCCGCCGCCTTGGCCGCGCGCACGGCCTCCAGGATCTGCTCGGACCCCTCCGGCGAACCGCCGGGCGAAGAGACGCGGAACACGATGGCGCGCACCGAACGGTCGTCGATGGCGTCATGGATGGCGCGGGCGATGTCGTCCGAGGCCATGACCGAACCGGCGCCGAAGGGATCGGCCGAGCCGCGTCCGGTCAGGATGGCCCCCTCCCCGCCGACGATGGCGATGGCGTTGCGGCCCGAACCGACGCGCTCGCCCGCCGCCTGGGCGTATTCGGAAAAACGCACGATGCGGGCGCGCTCGCCGGCGCGGCGCAGAGCTTCGGCCTCGACCGCCTCGACCCCGCCGGTGCTGTCGATCAGGCCCAGCGCCTGGGCGCGGGCCGGCGTGTGCGGGCCGGATTCGATGGCCGCGCGCAGAGCGTCGGGCTCCATGCGCCGGTCCTGGGCGGCGTTGGCGATGGCGCTGTCGTAGATGGAGGTCATCCAGCCCTCGGTCGCCTCGCGGTGCGCCTCGGTGAAACCGCTCTGGGTGAAGGTGTTGACGGCGTTCTTGTATTCATAGCGCTGCTCGAAGTCGGCGCGCACGCCGTAGCGCTCGAAGGCGCGGCCGAAGAAGATCTCCTCCGAGGCCAAGCCCGTGGCCTGGAAGGTGGCGTTCTCCTGCATCCAGAACTCGCTGGCCGAGGCGCCCAGCATATAGGTGGAGATCACCGCCCCCATGGGCATCAGTCCCTGGGAGTGCGCGATCACGGGCTTGCCCGAGGCGCGGAAGCGCCGGATGGCCTGGCGCAGCTCATCCGCCGCCGCCGGGGTCATGCCGCTTTCGGGCAGGCGCACCAGCACCACCTTGACCTTGTCGTCGTCCTGAGCCTGAGCCAGCACGTCCACCACGCGCATCACCGACAGGCCGCCGCCGCCGAAATTGGCGAAGGGATTGGTCGGCGCCTGGTCGGTCAGGCCCCCGCGCAGGTCCAGCTCCAGCACAACCTGGGCCGGAATGACCGGTTTGGACGACCCGGCGGCCGAGGCGATCAGAACCAGCGGAATGCCGATGAAGAACAGCAGAAGGCCGACGAAGACGCCGGCGATGGTGAGTGCGAACTGCTTCATCAGATGCCTGGAAATTCATCGTTCGGCCGGATTGACCCATCGGCGACCATAGAGCCTGACCCGTCACCGTCAAATGAACGTCCCGTAAGACGCGAACATCATGCTGCGGCGCCGCAAAAATATTGATGGCGGCGGCCGCCCGCCCTATATGCATCTCTGAACCGGCCCCCGGGCCGCCAAGAGGAGACCGCGCTCCCCATGCTGGTCACCCTGATGAAATCCAAGCTGCACCGGGCGACGGTGACCCAGGCGGACCTCGACTATGAGGGCTCCATCGCCATCGACCGCGACCTGCTGGATGCGGCGGAGATCTTCCCGCATGAGCAGGTGGACGTGCTGAACATCACCACCGGCGCGCGCTTCACCACCTACGCCATCGAAGCCCCGCGCGGCTCGCGCGTCATCGGCGTCAACGGCGCCGCGGCCCGCCTGGTGCAGAAGAACGACAAGGTCATCATCGTCACCTACGGCCAGTTGCCCGCCGAACAGGCCCGCAACTATTCGCCCACGGTGGTCCTGCTGGACGACGACAACCGGGCGAAGGCCGCGGCCTGACGATCCGGCGCAGGGCGCTTCAAACTTACCGTTCCTGACGATCACCCTCAGCGGGGTTCACGGGCGCTCAGCCCTTCCTATGCTGGCTTGCAGCAGGAAGAGGGGGGGCGAAATGAAACGCCTTATGCTGGCGGCGGCAGTCATGGCGGCGGGGCTTTTGACCTTCACGCCGGAAGCCGACGCCCAATCCGGTTCTCGTCTCTATCGACAGGGCGTCGAAGCCCAGCGGGCCCAGGATTTTCCAAGGGCGCTTCAGCTCTATGAACAGGCCTGCGACCGCGATTCCAGCGCCGGCTGCTTCAACCTCGCGCACATGCTGGCCAACGGCCAGGGCGGCCCGGCGGACGACGTGCGCGCGCGGCAATTCTTCCAGCGCGCCTGCGACGCCGGCCTGCCGAACGGCTGCAGCAGCCTGGGCTTCCTGATGGATGTCGGCCGCGGCGGGGCGGCGGATCAGCCTCGGGCCCGCGTCTTGTATCAACGGGCGTGCGACGCCGGCCTTCAGGACGGCTGCGCCAACATCGGCGCCATGCTGGCCGAGGCCCTGGGCGGGCCGCCCGACCATGCGCAGGCGCGGACCTTGCTGCAAGGCGCCTGCAACGCCGACATCCAGCGCGCCTGCACCACCCTGAGCCGATTGAACGCGGGAGAGTTCAACCAGCGCGCCGAAGCCGCAGCGGCCGCCGCCCATACGGATGCATGGGCCGCCTACAACGCGGAACGCTATGGTAACGCCAGGCGCCTGATGCCTGTGGTCGCCGAGGCCGGCGACAGCGAGGCCCAATATGCGCTGGGGTACATGCACACCTTCGGCCTCGGCGGGGGACGGGATTATCTGCAGGCCGCTGACTGGCTGACCCGCGCCGCCGAGCAGGGCCACACGGCCGCCCAGCAGCTGCTGATCCAGATCGCGCCGAACGTTTCGCAGGCGATGTTCATCGCCCACATCGACCGATACGGCCCGGACACGTCCAGTCTTCAGGCCTTCTCGAACGACGTGTTCGACTACTGCGCCCTGCGCGGACCCAACTGCAGCACCCTGCAGGCTCAGCGCCGCCAGATGGAGAACGCCCACAACCGCAACGCCGAGGCCGCCAACATGGCGCGCATCTGGGGTCTTTACGGCGCCGGTCGGAACGAGGCCGAGTTCTGGCGCGAGGCCCGCGCGCGAACCGAATGCCTGCGGCGTGTCAGGCGCTCGATCGAGGCCCAGACACGCGGTCAGCAGTCTTGGCGCTATGTGAACGACTGCTAGGGCGAGCCCCTCTCCCGCTAGACCGAAATCGGTTCAGTTGGACGCCGTCCGACTGAACTCAGATTTCGGTCCAATTCAAAGCGAGAGCCTGATTCACGGCGTCGGCGGAATCGCGAAGCGATTCCACCTCAACCGATCAGGCTCTAAGGGAGAGGGGATGACCGGATCACCGCACGATGTCGTAAACGCCGCTGATGTTGATGCGAACGGTCAGTTCGCCGGGCGCCACGCTGGTGCTTTCGGCGCTGTCCATCGACATGGCGGCGCGGGCGAACATGGGCTGGGGCGGCTGGGGCGAATAGCCGCCGCCTTCGGACAGGTTGCGGATGCCCGCCAGGCGCACGCCCAGGGCGTGAGCGTACAGATTGGCCTTGGCCTGGAGCGCCTGGACGGCGGCCATGCGGGCCTGGTCCTCAGCGGCCTGCGGGTTGACCAGGCCGAAGCTGATGCCGTCGATCTGGTTGACCCCGGCGCTGACCACGGCGTCGGCGGTCGAGCCCACGCGGTCCAGGTCGCGGATCTCCACCGTCACGCGGTTGGTGGCCTGATAGCCGCGCAGGCGGGGCGGTTCGTTCTGCTGATAGTCATATTGCGCCTGGAGATTCAGGCCCGAGGTCTGGATGAATCGCTCCTCGATCCCGGCGCGGCCGAGGGCCTGCATCACCTGGTTCATGCGCGCGCGGTTCTGGGCCATGGCCTCGGCCGCCGTCGTCGCCTCGGTCTGGACGCCGAAGGTGATCGTCGCCTTGTCCGGCGCGGCGCGCACTTCGCCATAAGCCGACAGGTTCAGGGTCGGGGTTTCTGGCTGGACCAGGATGGTCTGGTTCGTCGGCGGGGGATTGCCCTCCTGAGCCAGGGCGGGGGCGGCGGTCATGACCGCGCCGGCGGCCAGGACGGCGCCGGCCAGCATGAGGGCGGGGTTCGGGCGCGGACGGGCGACGGCGCGAGAAACGGAACGGGACATGGGTTCTCCTGAAGGGGCTTCCTGAAACACGTCTGGCCGGAGGCTTGCGCCCCGGTCATGGCCGAACCTTGGCCTTTCACGCCTGAATGAACGCCCGGCCCCGGGGTGCAGGTTCCATTCATGGACCCGCGCACCGCCGTAATGTTGCGGGCTTTCCCATGACGCCCGCGCCTGCTAGCGAAGCCTCGCCGCCACGGCGGGCCCGTAGCTCAATGGTTAGAGCCGACCGCTCATAACGGTCTGGTTGGGGGTTCGAGTCCCTCCGGGCCTACCGCGCGCCTTCACGAATCTGCCTCGCCGTCGGCCAGGGGCTGGTGGGTGAAGCCCTTGACGCCGCTCATGGCGCGGGCGTCGCGGGTGATCTCCACCTCGCTTTCGGCATAGGCGACCAAGAGGCGCGCCAGGTCCGAAAGCGCGCTTTCGTGGATGCGCTCATAGCCGTGGCTGGCGTCCACCCCGAACGTGACCAGGGCCGTGCGGATGTCGGCGCCGGATTCCAGCGCCGAAGCGGAATCGGAGCGGTAATAGCGGAACACGTCCTTCTGGTGCGGGATGCCGTGGTCGCGGGCCAGCTGGACCAGCTTGCGCGACAGGTGCCAGTCGAAGGGGCCGGTCTGGTCGGCCATGGCGATGGTGACGCCGAATTCGGATGAGTTCTGGCCCGGCGCGGTGGTGCCGTTGTCCACCGTGACCATGGCGGCCACGTCGGGAACCAGCACCGAGGACGCCCCGACCCCCACCTCCTCGGCGATGGTGAACAGCCACCAGGTGTCCACCGTCGGCGTGCGCCCTTCGCGGATCAGGCACTCCAGGGCGGCCAGCATCACCGCCACCCCCGCCTTGTCGTCCAGGTGGCGCGAGACGATGAAGCCGGTGTCGGTGAACTCCGGCTGGGGGTCGACGGCGATGATGTCGCCCACGTCGATGCCCAGTTTCAGGGTGTCGTCGCGGCCGTGGGTGACCGCGTCGATGCGCAGCTCCACCTGGCGCCAGGAGACCGGCTGGGTGTCCACCTCTTCGTTGAAGGTGTGGCCCGAGGCCTTCAGCGGCAAGATCGTGCCGCGCCACACGCCGCCCTCGGCGAAGATCGTGCAACGGGCGCCCTCGGCGAAGCGTGAGGACCAGTGGCCGATGGGAACCACCTCCAGCCGCCCGTTGTCCTTCACCGCCTTGACCTGGGCGCCCAGGGTGTCGACGTGGGCCACGACGGCGCGCGCGGGGCGCGCCTCGCGCCCCGGCAGGCGGGCGCGAACGGCGCCGCGCCGGGTCAGCTCGAACTCCATGCCCAGCTTCTTCAGGTCTCGGCACAGCAGCCACACCGCCTCGTCGGTGTAGCCGGTGGGGCTGGGCGTGTTCAGAAGTTCGGCCAGGCGGGCCTTGAGATAGTCGAGATCGATGGAGGGAGCAGCCATGCGGTCTCCTTGAAGGTTGGGGTCAGTCCTCTGCGCGCGGCGCCATGCGCGCGGCGGCGGGCGCCGACAGGGGAAACAGCAGATCGATGAAACGCTCGGCGGTCGGTTGAGGTTCGTGATTGGCCAGGCCGGGACGCTCGTTGGCCTCGATGAAGGCGTAGTCCGGCTCGTGCGGCGAACGGACCATCAGGTCGATGCCCGCCACAGGAATGTCGATGGCGCGGGCGGCGGCCACGGCGGCGCGGATCAGGGCGGGATGAACCTCCTCGGTCACGTCGTGGATGGTGCCGCCCTGATGCAGGTTGGCGGCCTTGCGCACCGTCACCTCGGCCCCGGCGGGCGGGATGTCGTCCAGGCCGTAGCCCGCCTCGGCCAGGGCGCGCTCGGTCTCGGCGTCCAGGGGAATCCTGGATTCCCCGCCGGTGGCGGCGGCGCGGCGGCGGCTCTGGTGGCGGATCAGGGCGCGCAGGGTCGAGCGGCCGTCCCCCACCACCTGGGGCGCACGGCGCACGGCGCAGGCCACCACCTTGTAGTCGATCACCACCAGCCGCAGGTCCTCGCCCTTCACCTGCTCCTCCACCAGCACCTCCGGGCAGATGCGGCGCGCCCGCGCCATGGCGGACTGGACCTGTTCGGGGGTGGTCAGACCCACGGCCACGCCCTGGCCCTGCTCGCCCCGCGCCGGCTTGACCACCAGGGCGTCGTGGGCCTTCAGCGCCGCTTCGACGGCGCCCGGCTCGTCAGGATCGATGCGCGCGGGCGTGTTCACGCCCGCCGCCTCGACGATGCGGCGGGTCATGCGCTTGTCGTCGCAGATGCTGAGCGCCACCGCCGAGGTCAGCTCCGACAGGCTCTCGCGACAGCGCACCGAGCGGCCGCCCCAGGTCAGGCGGAACAGCCCGCCCTCCGCATCGATGGTCTCGGTGTGGATACCCCGGCGCCGGGCTTCGTCGATGATGATGCGGGCGTAGGGGTTCAGGGCATGGTCGTCGGTCGGCCCCACGAACAGCGCTTCGTTGATGGGATTCTTGCGCTTCACGCCGAAGAAGTGGACCCGCCGGAAGCCCAGCTTCTCATAGAGCGCGATGGCCTGGGCGTTGTCGTGCATGACCGACAGATCCATGTAGGCCAGCTCGCGCGTCTGGAAATGTTCGGCCAGGCGCCGCACCAGCATCTCGCCGATCCCCGGGTGGGTCGCCTGGGGATCCACCGCCAAGCACCACAGCGACGAGCCGTACTCGGGATCGTTGAAGGCGCGCCGGTGGTTCACGCCCGTCACCGTGCCGATGATGGCCCCGGTCTTCGCGTCCTCAGCCACGAAATAGATCAGCGCCCGGTGGTCGCGGTGGGACCAAAAGAAATCCGGGGGAACCTGGACCATGTGGCGCCGCGCATAGATGGCGTTGATGGCCTGGGCGTCCGCCTCGGAGGCCAGGCGGCGCACGGTGAAGCCGCGCGGCTGGCGGCGCGCCGGGCGATAGGTGGCCAGGTCCAGCCGGTAGGTGTGCGAGGGGTCCAGGAACACCTCCTGCGGCGCCGAGGCCAGCAGGACATGCGGGTTGCGGACATAAAGGGCGATGTCGCGCCGGTCCGGCCCCTCGGCGCGCAGGGCCTCGATCAGCGGTTCGGCCGTCTCGAAGGTCTGGGCGAACAGCAGGCGGCCCCAGCCGCAGTCCAGGACGGCGTTGGGCCGGGGGCCGTCGCCGCCTTCGCGCACCGGCGGCTTGAGGCCCTCGTGCCGCAGCCGTCGAAGCCGGTGGGCGCGGGACCGCGCGGGGCGGGGTTCAGAGGCCATGATGCTGCATCCACATCTCCAGCACCGCCGCCTGCCACAGCTCAGAGCCGCGCAGGGGCGTGATGTGCGCCGTGGGGTCGGCGAACAGGGCCTCCAGATAATCCGCGCGGAACAGGCCGCGTTCCTTGGCCGCCCGGCTGGTCAGGGCCTCGCGCACCATGTCCAGATACGGCCCCTGGATGTATTTCAGGGCGGGGACGGGGAAATAACCCTTCTTGCGGTCGATCACCTCATGCGGGATCACCAGCCGCGCCGCGTCTTTCAGCACGCCCTTTCCGCCGCCCGCCAGCTTGTGCTCGGGCGGGATGCGGCCGGCCAGTTCGACCAACTCGTGGTCCAGGAACGGCACCCGCGCCTCCAGCCCCCAGGCCATGGTCATGTTGTCCACCCGCTTGACCGGGTCGTCGACCAGCATGACCTGTGAATCCAGCCGCAGCGCGCGGTCCACCGGCGTGTCGGCGCCGGGCCGGGCGAAGTGCGCCTGAACCAGTTCACGACTGACATCCGAATCCGCCATCCATTGCGGGTTCAGCTGGCGCTTCAGGGTCTCGTGGCTTCGGTCGAAGAAGGCGGCCGCATAATCGCCCACGGGATCGTTCGAGCCGACCAGGGGCGGATACCAGTGATAACCGGCGAACACCTCGTCGGCGCCCTGGCCGGACTGCACCACCTTGATGTGTTTCGAGACCTCCTGGCTGAGCAGGTAGAAGCCGACATTGTCATAGCTGACCATGGGCTCGGACATGGCGCCGATGGTCCCCGGCAAGGCCTGCATCAGCCGGTCGTGCGGCACGAAGATCTTGTGGTGCTTCGTGCCGTAATGCCGGGCGATCAGGTCGGAATAGACGAACTCGTCGCCCTGTTCGCCGTTGGCCGCCTCGAAACCGACCGAGAAGGTCATCAGATCCTTCTGGCCCAGCTCGGCCAACAGGCCGACGATCAGGCTGGAGTCCACGCCGCCGGACAAGAGGACGCCCACCGGCACGTCGGCGACCATGCGCCGCTTCACCGCCGCGCGCAGGCTGTCCAGCACCCGGTCGCGCCAGTCCTCGGCGGTGAGGCCCGCATCCTCGGCGTGGCGGGTCATGTCCGGCGTCCAGTAGAGCCGGTCGCGCGCCGTTCCGTCCGGCTCGATCACGCGGATCGTGGCGGGCGGGAACTTCCGGACCCCTTTCAGGATGGTGTGCGGCGGCGGGACCACCGCGTGGAAGGTCATGTAGTGGTGCAGGGCCACCGGATCGATGGACGTGTCCACGTCCCCGCCCGCCAACAGCGCCGGCAGAGTCGAGGCGAAACGCAGGCGCTTGCCCTTCTCGGCCAGATACAGCGGCTTGATCCCGAAGCGGTCGCGCGCCATCACCACGCGCCCCGTATCCCGCTCATGCAGGACGAAGGCGAACATGCCCTTGAAGCGCTCGACGCAGGCCTCGCCCCACGCCTTCCAGGCCTTGATGATGACCTCGGTGTCCCCGTGCGAGAAGAAGCGGAAACCCAGGCCCTGAAGCTCGTCGCGCAGTTCGGGATAGTTGTAGATGCAGCCGTTGAACGCGATGGTCACGCCCAGTTCGGCGTCCGCCATCGGCTGCTGGGCCTTTTCGGTGAGGTCGATGATCTTCAGGCGGCGATGTCCCAGCCCGACGGGGCCGCGCAGCACCAGGCCCAAGCCGTCGGGCCCGCGCGGCGCCAGGGCCTGGGTCATTCGTTGCAGGGCGTCGGCGTCGGCGGGGCGCCCGTCGAAGTTGATCTCGCCGCTAAGGCCGCACATGGGGCCTCCTTGAATTGTGGAAAGTGCGCATACTAATGGTTAGTGGACGAATGAGTTCAACCCCATGAGCGAGAAAACCTTGGCAGCGCCCGCCGATCCGACGGCTTCCCTGATCCGCTCGGTGCGGCGGATCGCCCAGGCCATCGACGTGCGGTCGCGCGAGATCGCGCGGCTGACCGGCCTGACCCTGCCGCAGCTCCTGGTGCTCCAGGCGATCCGGTCGCTGGGCGAGGTCTCCAGCCAGGCCATCTCGCGCGAGGTGTTCATGGCGCCGCCCACGGTGATGGCGGTGCTGGACCGGCTGGAGGCGCGCGGCCTGATCGAGCGCTATCGCTCGGCGGTGGACCGGCGCGTGGTGCACAGCCGCCTGACCCCGGCGGGCGAACGGGCGCTGGACGAGGCGCCGGAGCTTCTGGGCGACACCGCCATCCGGCGCTTCGCCGCCCTGCCCGACGACCGACGCCGCGCCTTGGCCGAGGCGCTGCAGTCGGTCAGCGAACTGCTGGACGCGCGCGCCGAACCGCCGGGCGCCACGCCGCCCGGGTAGGTTCAATCGTATTCACTGCAGTCCCCCCCCGTCATTCCGGGGCTTCGCGCAGCGAAGAACCCGGAACCCAGGAGAGTCGCACGGACGGTCAGAGTGATCGTCCCGCCGCAGAGACCGATCCCCTGGGTTCCGGGTTCGCTCTTCGAG
>JAEZCL010000105.1 GCA_023433585.1 Pseudomonadota bacterium | reverse complement strand
AGCAGCCGCCGTCCCGCCTCCGCCCGCGCCGCGCGCCAGGCGTCGTCGTCCAGCAGTCCGCGTTGATGCAGGGCGTCCAGTTCGGCGATCTGGCGTGTGTCCGGCGCCGTGTCCGGACCCGCCAGGGCGGCGGCGTGCGCGCGCCACAGCACCACCAGCCCCGCCAGGGTCGCCGCCACGCCCGCCACGAGCCAGAAAATCAGCATCCGCGCGGTTTAGGCGATCAGGCGGCTCGTGGCGAGCGCGCCGCTGTCGCACCCGTGGCCGCCAGCCGCCGCCGCAGGGTCCGGGCGGGAATCTCCGCGTCCGCCTGTTCCAGGAAGTCGGCGCTGATTTCGACCAGCGCCGCCATGCGGTTCTCGTCCGCGCCGTGCCCCGCGTTCAGGGCTTCGATCAGCTCGTCGCCATGCGTGCTCAGGCGCTTCTCCAGGGTCTCGCAGACCTGGCTTCTCTGGCCGGCGCAGCCCAGGACGGCCGCCGCGCGCTTGGACGCCGCCAGCACCCGCATGAGTCGGCGCGCCTGATCGACTGCGGGCCCGTCAGTGCGCGCGTCCATCACCGGCGCCATGCGCGCGACGCCGCCGGCGCCGCGAATTCGCTCCACGGGCAGGACCTTGTCCACCGCGCGGGGGCACTGGCCTATCAGGTCGTTCAGCGCGCCTCCAAGGCGTTGTTTCAGCACCTGGAACCGGGCGCCCCAGGCGCCGTCGGCGGTGAGGTCCAGCGACAGCTCCACCTGACTCACCAACTCCACCGCGCTGTCCAGGCGTTCACAGACCACGTCGACCTCGGCCTCCTCGCCGCGAACCGGATCAAAGCCGTCCAGCACGTCGGCGGCCGCCTCGATCCGCTCCAGCAGGCGTTCCCCGAAGTCCGCCAGCTCGGATTCGGCCAGGAACCGCTCCTCGCCGCCCGTGCCGGAGACATGGCTGATGACACGAAGAATCAGGCCCGGCTCCTCGATGTTGGCGAACAGGATCTCCAGCATCCGGGGCGCGGCGTCCTCGCTGATCCGGGCCGCGTCACGCATCATCAGTCGCAGGGCCGCCTGTGTGTCCGGGTCCGCTCGCCCGGTCCAGGCCCGCAGCATCGGCATGGCCGCCCGGGCCAGCGGCGCCAGGTCGAAACAGGCTGCCAGTTCCCCCGCCGTCGCGGCGTCCAGCCCCACCCACACCGTCTCCGGCTCATCCCGCAGCAGAGCCGCGGCGCTGAGGCAGAGCTGGTCCAGCAGCCGGGGGGCGATCTCGCCCCCGCCGGCGGTCATCGCCTCGGCCTGGGCCAGCAGCTCGGCCTGGCGCGCGCCCAGCTGTCTCCACAGCCCCGTCATGATCGGCGCGGGAAAGCTCAGGCCGCGAACGCCGTCGCCACGCGGCCGGAACAGCGCCGCCAGCGGGCCGAAAACCACCGAGCGCATGCGGCGGGCGTCCAGTTCGGTCAGGATTCGCCGCCGGATCCAGTCCACCCGCGCGCCGGGCGTCGAGCGCAGGGCGACCGCCAGCTTCTGAAGCGCCGCTTCCGGCGCCGCTTCGATCATGGCGGTGATCGCGGTCTGACTGGCGACGGGCAGGTCCGTCATGAAAAAGGCGGCTCCCTACAGCTTGGGCGCCATTCTCCACGCGCGGCTTAAGGAAAGCGTAAACCAGCCTGATCGGGCTCAGGCCTCGGCGGCCGGAAGCTCCAGCATGGCCTTCAGCCCGCCCATGTCGCTGTCGCCCAGGGTCAGCCGCCCCTCGTAGGCGCGTGTCAGTTCGTCCACGATCGACAGGCCCAGGCCGGTGCCCGGCACCTCTTCGTCCAGGCGCGAACCGCGCTTGACGACTTCGTCCCGCCGATTCTCAGGCAGGCCGGGGCCGTCGTCCTCGATCACCAGGATCAGGCGGCCCAGCCCCATGGCGCCGCCCGTGACCCGAACCCGGCGTTCGCACCAGATGCAGGCGTTCTCCAGCAGATTGCCGATCATTTCCTGCAGATCCTGACGCTCGCCCCGGAACATCAGGTCATCCGGCGCGCGCCAGTCGATCTCGACGCCCTTGGACTGGAACACCCGCTCCAGCATCACCGCCATCTCGTCCAGCACCTCGGGCACGGCGGTGCGCTCGCCCGACCCCTGGGCGCGGGCGGCGGCGCGGGCGCGGCGCAGATGGTGCTCCACCTGATTGCGCATGATCTCGGACTGGCGGCGCACCATTTCCGGCAGCTTGCCCTTCGCGTCCTCGGTTTCGGCCAGCATGACCGACAGGGGCGTCTTCAGGGCGTGGGCCAGGTTGCCCACATGGGTGCGCTGACGCTCCACCACCTCCTGATTGTGGTCCAGCAGTTTATTGAGCTGATCGGCCAGGGGCGCGATCTCCAGCGGATAGTCCCGCTCGATGCGGGTGGCCTTGCCCTTGCGCACGTCGCCGATCTCCTGGCCCAGGTCGAACAGGGGCCGCAGGCCGAACCGGACCTGAAAGAACACCGCCGCCATCAGACCGGCCCCCAGCAGCCCCAGGGCGATCCAGGTGAAGGTGGCGAACTGGCGCGCGTCATTGTCGATGTTGGAGCGGTTGATGGCGGCGATGAACACCATCGGCTGGTCCCGCCCCGGCAGCTGCTTCTGGCTGGCGGCCACCCGCAGGGGCTCGCCGTTGTTGGGGCCGATGGCGTTGTAGGAGATGGTCGCCCCGGCGGCCCGCGCCACCCGTTCCGGCAGGCTTTCGGGGATCGGCATGTCGCCGTCCCACAGCGAGGTGGAGCGCGCCACGATCTCCAGGTCCCCGTCCGGCTCGCGCTCGGCCACGGCCCAGTACTTGCCCGACAGGATGTCCAGGGTCCGCTGGTCGTTGATCTGGGGCACGACGACCTGGCCGTCCTGGACGGTGGTCACCCGGACCAGCTGGTCGATGGTGTTGTTCAGCACGCCGCCCAGGCGGCGCAGGCCCGATTCCTGGAACTGGGAGGTCAGGACCACGCCGGTGGCCAGCAGGGCCGCCACGATCCACGCGGACGCCAGCCAGATCAGCCGCCGGGTCAGCGACCGGCCGGGACGGCCCAGAAAGCGCCCCAGGTCCCGCGTCACGCCGCCTCTGATTCCCCGGCCAGGGGCGCCAGGCGATAGCCCAGCCCGCGCACGGTCTCGATGCGGTCCGAACCGATCTTCTTCCTCAGGCGGCCGATGAACACCTCGATGGTGTTGGAATCCCGGTCGAAGTCCTGGTCGTACAGATGCTCGACCAGCTCCGTGCGGCTGATGACCCGCCCCTGGTGCATCATCATGTAGTGCAAGAGGCGGTATTCCAGCGACGTCAGGCGCAGCGGCTCGCCGTCCACGCTGGCCCGCGCCGCGCGCGGATCGAGACGCAGCGCCCCGCACGACAGGGTCGAGGTCGCGTGTCCCGCCGAGCGCCGCAGCAGGGCCCGCAGGCGCGCCAGCAGCTCTTCCGTATGGAACGGCTTGGTCAGATAGTCGTCGGCGCCCGCGTCGAAGCCGGACACCTTGTCCGACCAGGCGCCGCGCGCGGTCAGGATCAGCACCGGCGTGGCCTTGCCCTCGCGCCGCCAGCGCTCCAGCACCGACACGCCGTCGATCTTGGGCAGGCCCAGGTCCAGCACGATCACGTCATAGGGCTCGGTGTCGCCCAGGAAGTGGGCTTCCTCCCCGTCCGGCGCGTGGTCCACCGCGTATCCGGCGTCGCTCAGCGCCGTCTTCAGCTGCCGCGACAGGTCAACGTCGTCCTCGACCAGCAGGACTCTCATCTCAGCGTTCTCCCATGATCGAGCCGGTGCGCGCGTCCACCATGATGTCCGACACCCGTCCGCCCGGATATTCCCAGCGCACCACGTAGCCGGGGTTTCCGCCCATGTTGCGTTCGCTGATGCCGACCATCCGCCCTTCACGGCCGCGCGAGACGATCCGGGCCACCTCGCTGGCGCTCAGGCGGCGGCCCTGTTGCGATTCCTGGCGCGCCCGGTGCTGCGAGTCCTGGCGCGCCCGGTCCTCGCGCAGATCGCGCAGATAACTGTCCATCGAACCGGACCGCGGGCTAATATCCTGGGCCGCCGCGTCCGCCATGGGGGCGGCGGCGATCAGGGCGGCCAGAAAAAGGGTGCGGATGCGGTTCATGGGATGGGATTTATGCTCGCTGTCCTGAACGGCGTCTGAATGGTCGGGCCGAATGCCGGTTCATGATCCACGCCGCGCGCCCGCCGATCCCGCAGCATAGGCCCTGAAGCCCCGTTCAGGAAGATGAACCTCCCCTGAAGCGAACCGTTCAGGTCAGGCTCAGCCAGGAGATGCTTTCATCAGGCCATCGTCGACGCCCCGATGGTCGGGCCCGGCAGAAACCGAACGAGGAAAACCATGATGAAGAAGTTCCTGATCCCCGTCATGGCCGTCGCGGCGGTGTCCGTCGCGGTTCCGGCCGCCGCCCAGCATTACGGCGGTCCCGGCCACAGCCGTCCCGGCTACGGCCAGAATCACTGGGGCGGTCCCTCCATGGCCGCACGGGTCCAGCACCTGGACCGCAACGTGGAGTTCGCCCACCGCGCCCGCGTCATGAGCACCGGCAAGGCCCGCGAGTTCCGCCGCGACATCGCCAACCTGGTGCAGCTCGAGCGCCGCTATGGCCCGCGCATCAGCGTCAACCAGCGTCATGACCTTGAGCGCCGCTACCAGCGCCTGGACCAGGCCATCGACCGCTACGTCCAGCGCGCCCGCTACCGTCGCTGATCGTCCAGTCTCTCTCCCCGGGGCGTCCCGCGGCGCGGTTCCGAAAGGGGCCGCGCCGTTTTTCGTTTCCAGGCAGCGAACCCATATTTCTTCGTCATCGCCGGGCCTGTCCCGGCGATCCATACACTCGGTCAGGGCAATGCGAGCCCGAAACGCTCCGTGACTATGGATTCCCGGGACAAGCCCGGGAATGACGGATGTGGGAACCTGAGTCCTCTGCCTAGGACTCCACGATCGTGATCTCAGGCCACCTGGCCCGCGCGTTCTCCACGGCCCAGTCCCACCCTTTGGCCAGGGGCCGATCCGGATTGGGCCTCAGCACCATCCCGAACACATCCTCCAGCCCGAACGGCGCCGCCACGCTGATCTCTCCGTCCGGCTCCAGCCGCACCCCCGCCGCGAACGCGGGCGCCACGAACCGGGCCAGCGCCTGATCCGTCCCGGTCAGCGCCTCATAGGGCTCCCCGAACTTGCCCTCGAACCACAGATGCACCCGCGCCTGGTTCCGCACCTCCACCATGTCCCTCAGCGGCGGCTCGAACGCCTCGGCCACGCGCCGGATCATCGCGTCCTCGGCGTCCCAGGACACATCCGGATCGAAATAGCCCAGGTCGTAGTCCTTGATCCCATATCCCGCCGGACGCCCCGTCACCGCGTTCCAGACGCTCTGGTAAACCGCGCCCGAGAAAATCCGCCAGTCGTTCAGCCCCAGCCCCCGCACGGTCTCCAGCACCCGCATCAGGCCCGGATCGGCCCGCACGATCGCCTTCAATCGCGCTTCCAGCTCGCTCACCGGCGCACCGGCCAGCCATGATCCAGCGGCCCGTGCCCGCCGCCCAGCCCCGGCGCCCGCCGGATCGCCTCGGCCACATAGGCCCAGCCTTCCGCCACCGCCTGCTCCAGCGGCAATCCCCTGGCGATCCCCGCCGCGCAGGCGCTGGCCAGGGTGCAGCCGGTGCCGTGGGTGTGCCGCGTCTCGATGCGCGCCCCCTCCAGCAAGGTCTCGCCGCCCGGCGTCATCAGCACGTCGATCACCGTCTCGCCCGGCACATGGCCGCCCTTCATCAGCACCGCCCCGGCGCCCAGCGCCAGCAGCGCCTCGCCCGACCGCCGCTGTCCGTCCAGGTCGGCGACCTCGACGCCGGTCAGCGCCTCGGCTTCCGGCGCGTTGGGCGTCAGCAGCGCCGCGCGCGGAACCATCAGTTCGCGCACCGCCGTCACGGCGTCCTCGGCCAGCAGGGGCGAGCCGCCCTTGGCGATCATCACCGGGTCCACCACCGCCGGCGCCCCGGCCCGGTCCAGGATGTCCGCCACACAGCGCACCACCTCGGCCGACCCCAGCATCCCGGTCTTGACCGCGTCGGTCCCGATGTCGGCCAGCACCGCGTCCGCCTGGGCCGCGATCACCTCCAGTGGAACCGGATGCACCCCATGCACCCCCAGGGTGTTCTGAACCGTCAGGGCCGTGATCGCCGTGGCCGCAAAGCCGCCCAGCATCGTCACCGCCTTGATGTCGGCCTGGATTCCCGCGCCACCGCCGGAGTCGGATCCCGCGATGATGAGCACGCGGCCCATCTTTTGGGCGCTACCGCTCGCGTCGCGGACGCTCGCTGCTTGAGCGCGTTTGGCGTCAGTCATTGCCGCGGCTCCTCATGTCCGCGCCCTTCTCCCAATGGGAGAAGGGGGAACCCGCGCACCGGAGCGCAGCGGAGGTCCTTGCGCGGGGGATGAGGGTCGGGTGATCCAGCAAGGAACCACCGAACCCTCACCCTGCGCGCGAAGGACGGATGCTCGCGCATCCGTGCGCGCAGCCCTCTCCCATCGGGAGAGGGAGTGTTCCGATGACCCACCGCCGGGACAAACGGGTGAAAAACTTGAGCGCCCGCCATCAGTGCGCCCCGGCCAACAGCTTCAACCCCACGATTCCGCTGACGATCAGCAGGATGCACAGGATCCTCAGCGTCGTGGCCGGCTCGCCGTAGATCAGCATCCCGACGCCCGCCGCCCCCACCGCCCCGATGCCGGTCCACACCGCATAGGCGGTTCCGATAGGCAGCTTCTGCGTCGCCAGCCACAGGAACCAGAAGCTGGCGATCATCAGCACGGCCACAAACAGGGACGTCACAGGCCGTTGCAAGCCCACGAATTTGAACCCGGACGCCCAGGCCACCTCCAGCAATCCGGCGATGACCAGCGAGACCCAGGGATTGAGCGGAATCGTCATGCCCGCCAAATGGGACAAGCGGCGCCGGGGGGCAAGCCACTTTGGGAGTCCAAGTGCTCGCCTACCGCCGGAAGACCCCCACCAGCTCCACGTGCGTGGACCACAGGAACTGGTCCACCGGCGTGACCCGCTCCAGCCGGAAGCCGCCGTCGATCAGCACCCGCGCATCCCGCGCGAAGGTCGCCGGGTTGCACGACACGCCCACGACCACCGCCGCCTTCGTGTCCGCGATCTGGCCGGTCTGCTCCAGGGCGCCGGCGCGCGGCGGGTCGATCACCACGGCGTCGACCCCCTTCAGGTCGTGCGGAGACAGGGGCCGCCGGAACAGGTCCCGCGCCTGGGCCTCGATCCCCTTCAGGCCTCGGGCCGTCGACACCCCCGCCTTCAGCGCCGCGATCGCCGCCGCCGAGGAATCCGCCGCCAGCACCGGCGCGACCTCGGCCAGCGGAAAGCTGAACGTCCCGGCGCCGCAGAACAGGTCCGCGATCCGCTTCGCGCCGCGCACCGCCGCCACGGCCCGCTCCACCATCGCCGCCTCGGCGACGGGCGAGGCCTGCAGGAACGAGGCGGGCGGCAGCGGAACCGCCGCCGGGCCGAAGCGCACCACCGGCTGCCGCGTCATCACCAGCACCTCCCCGTCCAGGCTGAGCCGCGCCAGCCCCGCCCCGGCCGCCGCCTCGATCCCCGCCTGGATCAGGTCCGCCGAACGCCCGCCCGAGCGCCGCTCCACCCCCGTCACATCGACGTCCAGGCCGGTGTCGGTCACCGTCACATGCAGGCTGGGCGCCGACTTCGGATGTTTCAGGAACGGCGCGGCCACCGTCTTCAGTCGCGGCAGGGCGGCGTTGATGCGCGGGTCCGACAGCGGGCAATGCTCCAGCGGGACCACCCGCCACGACCGCCGAGCCTTGAAGCCCAGGATCACCCCGCCCGGCCCCGTGCGCGCATGCAAGGTGATGCGCCGCCGCACGCCCGGCGGGGTGGCGACCGCCGCCTCCACCTCCGTCTCGACCCCCTCGCGCGCCAGGGCCTGGATCACCAGCTCGCGCTTCCACGCCAGATAGGGCGCCGCCGCCCAGTGCTGCAAAGGCGCCACCCCGGCCTCGGCATAGGCTTGCGACTGGATCGGGATCCGGTCCGCGCTGGCCTCGACGATCTCGACGTCCTCGGCCCGCCCGTCCTTCACCGCCGCGCGCACCGTTTCACCGGGCAGGGCGCCGGGGACGAACACCGGGCCGCCGGGGGTCTCGGCGATCCCGTCGCCCTGGTGGCCCACGCGGGCGATGGTCAGAAGCTGGGTCATCAACGGCTTCTACCCATCCCCGCGCCCGCGCGAAACATGAACGAAGATGAACGGCCCGCTCAAAACCCGTTCAGGTTCGTTCAGCCATACCGGTCATCGACAAGGGGGCGCTGATCGGTTCAGCGCTGTGACCTGGGAGTGGAGCTGAACGATGAACGCCTTCTTCAAGAATTCCGCCGTCGCCCTGGCCGCCGTCGCGGCCGCCGCGATCGCCCTGCCCGCCTCGGCCCAGAGCTATGGCTATCAGACCCAGCACGGCTACGGCTACGCCAACGGATACGAGAACAGCCAGCCCTATTACGACCAGTGCGTCCGTGACCGCCGCAACCGCCAGGTGGCGGGCGGCCTGGCCGGCGCCGCCATCGGC
>JAEZCL010000137.1 GCA_023433585.1 Pseudomonadota bacterium | reverse complement strand
CTCGAAGAGCGAACCCGGAACCCAGGGGGTCAGTCTCGGCAGTGGGAAAACGCCTTTGACCGTCCGTGCGGCGGCCCTGGGTCCCGGGTTCTTCGCTGCGCGAAGCCCCGGAATGACGGTCAAGGGCTGAACCTAAGCCGTGAACTGCTCGGCCAGCACCCGTTCCTCGAACGAACGGTCCGCGTCGAACAGCATGGTCAGGGCGATGTCGCGGCGTTCGCGGACCTCGACCTTGTGCACGCTTCGGACCTCGAAACTGTCGGCCACGGCGCTGACCGGGCGCTTTTCGGCCTCCAGCACCTCGAAGCACACCTGAGCGTCGTGGGGCAGCAGGGCGCCGCGCCAGCGACGCGGGCGAAAGGCGCTGATGGGCGTCAGCGCCAGCATCTTGGCGTCCAGCGGGATGATCGGGCCGTGCGCCGACAGGTTGTAGGCGGTCGAACCCGCCGGGGTGGACACCAGCGCCCCGTCGCAGCTCAGCTCCTCCAGCCGGACGCGACCGTCCACCAGGATGCGCAGCTTGGCGCTCTGGCGCGTCTGGCGCAGCAATGACACCTCGTTGATGGCCAGGCCCGTCTGGGCCTGACCGTCGCTGGTCCAGGCCGTCATCTCCAGCGGATGGATCTCCGCCCGGACGGCGCGGGCGATGCGCGCGGGCAGGCCATCTTCGCCATAGTCATTCATCAGGAAGCCGACCGAGCCCCGGTTCATGCCGAACACCGGGGTGCGGCGCTCGAGATGGGCGTGCAGCATCTCCAGCATGAAACCGTCGCCGCCCAGGGCCACGATGACGTCGGCCTCGGCCTCGGGGACAGAGGGATAGCGCCGCATGAGCGCGTCGCGCGCCGCAACGGCTTCGGGCCGGTCGGACGCGGTGAAAGCGATGCGGGGAGAAGGCGGCAGGGTGTTCACGCCCCAGTGCAATCGGACCGCGCGCCGGAAGTCAAACGCTCAGGCGCCGTTCAGGCCGCGCGAGAGGCGCGAAAGGCGCGCGCGGCCTTCTCGCCGGACGGCTCCATGAAGCGGGCCTTTCTGATCTCGCCGCCTGGCAGGCCGCCGCTCAGCTTGCGGATCTCCTCCAGCATGGCGGGGAAGACGGCGCGGTCGATGCCTACGGCGGCGCAGGCCAGGCGAAGGGATTCCGGCGTATCGGCGCGCACCGCCTCGCGCACCTGTGTCAGTGCGAATCCGCCCAGCGCAGCCAGGGCGTGTTCGAACAGGCTCAACCGACCCTCGCGGATCGCCCGGATCAGATAACCCGGGCGCAGCTGGCCCGCCGTCTCCATCTTGGCGATCAGTCGCCGCTCCATCTCGTCACGCGCCGGATCGTCGTCGAAACTCGAAGGCGGCTGTTCGCCCTTGCGGACGTAGGCGGCGCGCACGGCCTCATCGATGGCGGCGCTCAGGGCCGGGGCGTCGACGCGGAACCGTTCCTGGATGGCCTGGCGCAGGGCATGACCGACCCAGCCGTAAAGCTCGCGGGCCAGTTGGTCGTTCATGCGCGGATGGCGCACCAGGGGCGCGCGCAGGGCGGCGATGCGCTGGGACGCCTCCACCAGGCGGCGCACGGCGGCTTCTCCGACCTCGGCGGTGCGGTTGGCGGCGAGGGCGGTCATGACCGCGGGCTCGCCGGCGTCGATGATGGCGTCGGCCACGCGGCCGCTGATGCGCGGACGTCGGGCCACTTCGATCTGATGTTCGATGGCGCCCTCGATGAGGATCCTCAGAAGCTCCTGGTCCTTCAGCAGAGGGCTGGCGGCGATCACCGGGCGGGCGATGTCGATCTCGTCCAGGGCCAGCATGTTTATCAGGGCCGGCGGCGCCCATTCCGCGCGCGCCAGACATTCCGCCAGGGTCCGGCGAATGTCGCGCTCGGCCCGGGCCGCCAGGGTCAGGAAAATGTCGTTCAGCAAGGCGTGGGCCGGATCGCCGGCCTGGGGCGGGGACGTCTCGCAAAGGGCGGCCACGCCCCGCAGCAGGCGCTGCTGGTCTCCCGTGTCGCGGCTTCTCGCCAGGGCCAGAAGTTCGGCGGCTCCGGGCGGGGGGCTGACGCTGGGCTGGGCTGTGGCCACGGGGCGCCTCTCTGGCAGGTTCGGACGGCGTTTCCGCCCATCTCAGCTTGGCCGTCAGGCGTGAAAACGAGGTTAACGGGCCGCTAACCTTGACGCTCGCGGCGCCCGGCGCGACGGTGGCCGAAATAATGCGTTGCTTTGGGAGACGCTCATGGCCGACGGCGCTTCGACTTCGCTCAAATCCAAGGTTTCCGAGGCTGAATGGCAGGTGCGGGTCGATCTGGCCGCCCTGTATCGTCTCGTGGCCCTGCATGGGTGGGACGACATGATCTTCACCCATATCTCGGCGCGCGTGCCGGGGCCGGAGCATCACTTCCTCATCAACCCTTACGGCTTCTATTTCGAGGAAATGACCGCTTCGATGCTGGTCAAGGTCGATCTGGACGGCAACATCGTTCAGGAGACCCGGAATTTCATCAATCCGGCGGGCTTCACCATCCATTCGGCCGTCCACGCGGCGCGCGAGGACGCAAAATTCGTCATCCACCTGCACACCGACGCGGGCGTGGCCGTGGCGGCGCAGAAGGACGGGCTGCTGCCCATCAGCCAGAACGCCTGTCTGCTTCAGCATCAGGTGGCCTATCACGGCTATGAGGGCCTGGCGCTGAACCATGACGAGCGCGAGCGGCTGGTGGCCGATCTGGGCGACAAGCCGCTGATGCTGCTGCGTAATCACGGCACCCTGGCGGTGGGCGAGACAGCGGCTGCGGCCTGGATCGGCATCTTCTTCCTGGAGCGGGCCTGCCGCCAGCAGATCGGGGCGCTCAGCGGGGGCCGCGACGGTGTCCTGATCGCGCCGGAAGCCGCCCAGGCCGAGACCAGAGAGCAGGGCCGGGGCATCGGCTTCATCTCGGCCCTGGCCTGGCCCGGAGCGTTGCGGCAACTGGATCGCCGTTCGCCGGGGTACGACGCCTGACACGGGCCATGCCCATGGCATGGCTGGGGGGACTGCTGGGGGGACTGGCGGTTCTGAGCGCGAACGCGGCGCATGCCGGCGCCTGGCCGACGCCCAAGGGCCAGACTCAGGTGATCGTGAAGGCCGAATACATGCGCGCTGAAGACGGGTTCGACCCGTTCGGCGACCGGATGGTCCTGCCGGCCGATCAGGTCGACCGGGTTCTGGGCGTCTTTGTCGAACACGGCCTGACGGACCGCGTCACGCTACAGCTCAAGGGCGACTGGCAAGCGGGTGAGGACGCCTTCGTCGACTACCGGGGGCGCGGTCCCATCGAACTGGGCGTTCGCGTCAATGTCTGGCGAGGCGACTGGTCCGTGCTGAGCGTCTATGCGGGCCGTGCCTGGGGCGGGGAGGGCCGCAACGCGCTCTACGCCCCGCCCGGCGCCGGTGACGGCGAATGGGAGCTGCGGATGCTGGCGGGGCGTTCGTTCGCCCGTCGCTCCGCCTTCGTGGAGGTCCAGGCCGCCCGCCGGCTGCGTGACGGCTTGCCGGACGAAACCCGGCTGGATCTGACGGCGGGGGCCGAGGCGGCGCCGGGCTGGTCGTTGCTGACTCAGGTGTTCGCCGGGTCGTCCGACGCGGGGCCGCGCTGGCTTCATGTGGAGACTTCGGCGGTGCGCGCCCTGGGCGACTGGACTTTGCAGGCGGGCTGGCGCGAGACCGTGCAGGGGCGCGAGGCGCCGGCGTCCGGCGGGCCGATCCTGGCTGTTTGGCGACGGTTCTGAAAAAATAAGGATTCTGCGCGACGGAATCCGTAACATCATCACGTTGTTGAGATTCAGGTTGCCTGAATTGCGGCAGGCTTTAAGGGCTCGCCCATTCCAAGACGCCGGACCGGTTTTGTGCTGAAAAGACATTTCTTCATCTTCGCCGCCGCGGGTGTGCTCGTGCTGATGGTGGCCGCGGCCCTTCTTCGCATCGCCTTTTCCGGCGGCGAGGAGGGCGGTCCTGCGGGACCGGGACGGGGCGGCGCCCAGGCCGTCTCCGAGGTGCATGTGGCCGAGCGCGCCTTCAGCGACCGTATCGAGGTCCTGGGCGTGGCGCGCGGACGCCGGTCTGTGGACATCACCTCCAACACCACCGAGCTCATCACCCGTGTCTTCTTCAGCGACGGCCAGCGTGTCGCCGAGGGCGCGCCGCTGGTGGAGTTGCGCGCCGATCAGCAGGACGCCGGGATCATCGAGGCTCAGGCCCGCGTTCAGCAGGCCCGGCGCGACATGGAGCGGTGGGAAGCCCTGGCCGAGCGCGGCATCGCGCCGCGCGTTACGGCCGAACAGGCCCGAACGGACTTCGAAACGGCCGAAGCCTCGCTGGAGGCGGCGCGCGCCCGGCGCGGCGAACGCATGATCCGGGCGCCCTTCGCCGGTGTGCTGGGCCTGACCACGGTCACGGCTGGAACCCTGGTCAATCCGGGTGTGGTGATCGCCACCCTGGACGACGTTTCGGTCATCCGCGTCGACTTTCCGGTGCCGGAACGGTACCTGCCGGTGCTGACGCCGGGCCTGACGATCTCGGCCCGGGCCGAGGCCTATCCCGAGCGCGAATTCCAGGGCCAGATCGCGCGGCTGGACACGCGGGTCGATCCTCAGACCCGAGCCATGACGGCGCGGGCCGAATTCGCCAATCCTGACCGGGTTCTGCGCCCGGGCATGAGCATGCGGGTCTCGATCCGGCAGGGCAGCCGCATCGCTCCGGCCGTTCCTGAGGCCGCCGTTCAGTATCAGGGGGGCGGCGCCTATGTTTACCGTATCGCCGCCGATGGCGACCGCAGCACCGCGCAACGCATCGAGGTCGAGACCGGCGTGGTCGAGAACGGCATGGTCGAGATCATCAGCGGCCTGGGGGCCGGCGACCGGGTGATCGGCTCGGGCCTGAACCGCATCCAGCCCGGCGCCGCCGTCCAGGTGGCGCAGGACAGCGGCGGCGCGCCCGGCGCAGGCGGCGCGGCGCGGACGGTCGCGCCATGATGC
>JAEZCL010000003.1 GCA_023433585.1 Pseudomonadota bacterium | reverse complement strand
GGAAGTCGGCGATGGGGCGGCCGAACTGCTTGCGGGTGGCGACGTAGTCGAGCGCCGCCTCCAGCGCCAGCCGGGCCCCGCCCAGCGAGCAGGCGGCGTTGTTCAGGCGGCCGCCGTCCAGCCCCATCATGGCGTAGCGGAAGCCGTCGCCCTCCTTACCGAGCAGGTTCTCCGCAGGGATGCGGCAATCGTCGAAGCTGACGATGGCGGTAGGCTGGGAGTTCCAGCCCATCTTCTTCTCCTGCGCCCCGAACGACAGGCCCGGCGCGTCCTTGTCCACCACGAAGGCCGAGATGCCCTTGGCCCCCTCCCCGCCCGTGCGCGCCATGACCACATAGATGTCGCTGGTCCCCGCGCCGGAAATGAACGCCTTGGACCCGTTCAGGACATAATGATCCCCGTCCTTCACCGCCGTGGTCCGCAGGGCCGCCGCGTCGGAGCCCGAACCCGGCTCGGTCAGGCAGTAGCTGGCGATCCTGTCCATCGACACCAGCGACGGCACATAGCGCGCCCGCAGGTCGTCCGAGCCGAAGCCGTCGATCATCCACGCCGCCATGTTGTGGATCGAGATGAAGGCCGCCGTCGCCACGTCGCCGCGCGACAGCTCTTCAAAGATCACGGCCGCCTCGACACGGCCCAGCCCCATGCCGCCGTGCTCTTCGCCCGCATAGATGCCGCAGAATCCCATCTCGGCGGCCGCGCGCATGACATCGACGGGAAAGTGCTTCTCCTCGTCCCAGCGCGCCGAGTTGGGCGCCAGCCGGTCGTCGGCGAAGGCGCGGGCGGCCTCCTGTATCGCGCGTTGATCCTCGGTGAGGGCGAAGTCCATGAACGGTCCCTGAGTCCTCGCGGCTTTGCGCCGCTGTTGCGATTGGTCTATGCGCGGCCTGAACGGCGCGTCGTCGGGGCTGACGAGGCGGAATCCATGGGAAGACCCGCATGAGCGACACCGCTAATACCGGACAGGGGCGCGACACGTCGAGCGATGATCGCAACCTGGCCATGGTCGGTCACGCCCTGATGTTCGCCTCGCCCTTCGTTTTCGGCCTGACGGCCCTGATGGCCGTGGTCATCGCCTATGTGCGCAAGCCCGAGGCCGAGCCGCTGGCCTGCAGCCATTACCGCTATCAGATCCGCCATTTCTGGATCGGCTTCGTCCTGGCCATGATCGCCTTCATCGCCCTGGCGGTCGGGGTGGTGTTCCTGTTCGTGGATCTGGTGCGGCTGGTGCTGGCCAACGCGCCGGGCGACCCGTGGGAGGCGGTGGCCATGCAGGTGCATCCGGAAATGCCGGTGGTGTTCTTCGTGGGCGTGTTCGTGTTCCTGGTCGCCTACGCCCTGGCCAGCCTGTGGGTGATCGTCTCGTCGGTCATCGGCATGATCCGCCTGGGCGCCCAGCGGCCCATGGGCCGCCGTTCCGTCTGAAAGTCCCGGTCATGAGCGTCTTCACCCCCGCCCCCTTCCCCGCCTCGCGCCCGCGCCGCCTGCGCCGGACGCCGTGGGTGCGTTCGCTCACAGCCGAACACGTCCTGACCCCCGCCGACCTGATCTGGCCCCTGATCGTCCATGACGGGCCTGAGGACCGCGTTCCCGTGCCCTCCATGCCCGGCGTGGACCGCCTGAGCCCCCGCGCGGCGGCCGAGGCGGCGAAGGAAGCGGCGGCGCTCGGCATCCCGGCGGTGGCCCTGTTCCCCAACATCGATCCGGCGAAAAAGGACGCGGAAGCCTCCGGCGCCGTCGATCCCGACGGCCTGATCCCCGACTGCATCAAGGCGATCAAGGACGCGGCGCCCCAGATCGGCGTGATGACCGACGTGGCGCTGGACTGCTACGCCGACCACGGCCACGACGGGCTGGTGGAGGACGGCGTGATCGTCAACGACGCCACCCTGGACCGGCTGGCCGAGATGGCCTTCATCCACGCCCATGCGGGCGCTGATATCGTCGGGCCGTCCGACATGATGGACGGGCGCGTCGCCGCCATCCGCGACGCCCTGGACACGAACGGTTTCCAGGACGTGCTGATCCTGTCCTATGCGGCCAAATACGCCTCGGCCTTCTACGGCCCCTACCGGGACGCTGTCGGGTCCGCGAAGGCCCTGACCGGCGACAAGAAGACCTATCAGATGGACCCCGCCAACACCGACGAGGCCCTGCGCGAGGTCGCCGCCGACCTGGCCGAGGGCGCCGACGCGGTGATGGTCAAGCCGGGCCTGCCCTATCTGGACATCATCCGGCGCGTGCACGAGGCTTTCCATGTGCCGACCTTCGCCTATCAGGTGTCCGGCGAATACGCGATGATGAAGGCGGCCTCGGCCAACGGCTGGCTGGACGAAGACCGGGCGATCCTCGAAACCCTGACCGCCTTCAAGCGCGCGGGCTGCGCCGGCGTCCTGACCTATTTCGCCCCGAAGGCCGCGCGGCTGCTGGGAGCCTGAACACCTCGCGCTCGTTACAGCGAGGCGCCAGACTGCCTCCGGCGCAACGAGGAGACGTCCCATGAAGATCGTGACCAGCCTGAGCTTTCGCGGCCAGTGCCGCGAAGCCTTCGAGTTCTACGCCGACGTCCTGGGCGGAGAGATCACCGCCGCCTTCCCCTATGGCGAGGGTCCGCCCGACATGCCGGTCAGCCCCCAATACAAGGACTGGCTGATGCACTGCTGGCTCGACGTCGGCGATCAGGCGCTGATGGGCGCCGACATGCCGATCGAATGGGCCCCGAACATCGACAAGCCCAGGAACGGCTTCGACGTCTGTCTGCACACCGACGACATCGACCAGGCGCGCGGCTGGTTCGACGCCCTGTCCGAAGGCGGCAAGGTGGTCATGCCCTTCGAAAAGACCTTCTGGTCGCCGGGCTACGGCTCATGCATCGACCGGTTCGGCATCCCGTGGATGGTCAACACGGGCGGCGACCCGTCCGCCTGACGGCGATGCTTCTGATCCGGCCTGGCTGTCGAACGCTCAAAATCGCGGCCTGAACGGTGCATGATTTCCCGTGGAGATACACATCATGCGCATGAACATCGTCATCGACGACCGGCTGATGGCCGAGACGCTTCGGGAAACCGGCCTGAAGACCAAGCGGGAAGCGGTGGAACTGGGCCTTCGCACCCTGCTTCGTCTCCGGCGTCAGGCGGCCATCCGTGACCTGCGCGGCCGATTGAGATGGGAAGGAGACCTGGACGCCATGCGGTCGGACGAGGCGTGATCCTCGTCGATTCCAGCGTCTGGATCGACTATTTCAACGGCGCCCGCACGCCCGCCTCGGATCGGCTGGACGCCCTGGTCGGCGAGGAGCCGCTGCTGATCGGCGACCCGTCCGCCTGACGGCGGAGCGCTTCAGGCGGACGGCTTTGCACGGCGCAGGATGTCTTCCGGCGTTTCCTGAACGACCAGGTCGTCGTCGCCCGCCATCCACGGCAGCCGCATGAAGACGAGCCTGGCGCCGTCCTTCTGCGCCTCGATGAATTCCACGCGGTCGAGATTCACATGGACGGCCTGGCCGCCCTTTCGGGTCAGCGCGATGAATTGGGTCATGACGGTCTCCTCCTTCGGTCGGCCTTGTCCAGATCAACCCTGATCCCCGCATTTTCGACGACCGACCCCATGAAATTGAGGCTTCTCCGCTCGAATTTGCTGTTTTTCATCCCCCTGGCTCCGGACCCTCGGACAATGGCGGCATGAGCATCACCCGCGCACCCGCCGCCCCGACCCGCCGTCTTTCCGGAGACGCCCGCCGCTGGGCCGCCGCCAGGGAGGACTACCTGGCCGGCGCTGACGCCGAGTCGGTCTGTCGGCGCCATGACATCCGCACCGCCACCTTCCTGCGCCGCGCCCAGGAGCAAGGCTGGCGCCGCGACGACCCGCCCGCCGCCGTCCCGCCGCCGGACGCCCCGGTCGCCCCGGTCGCACCGGTCGCCCCGATCCCCTTGTCATCCCCGCCGAAGCTCGACGAAGAGCGGGGATCGGCGCCCCCTCCCCTCACCGCCGCCCAGATGGCCGACAAGGCCTGGTCCATGCTCCAGGCCGCCGTGGCCGCCGGGCGCCTGGTCGAGGCGCGCGGCTGGCTGCGCCTGCACAAGGACTTGCAACCCCATGTCCGTGAGGAGGCCGCCCCCGTCCCGGCTCTCCGCTCCGCTGCGGCCGGGATGACAAGGCGCCCTTCCGGCGAAGACACTGGACTCGCGTTGGACTGTTTTTCGCCCACGGAGTCCAACACCCCAGGTCCGGCCCCCGCCCCCCTTGTCATCCCGGAAACGCCGCCAGGCGTTATCCGGGACGGGACCGGACCACACCCCCTCGAACCAGGCCCGGACGGCGCGGAGCGACGATCCGGGGCGAGCGTTCAGACCGCCGTTCGCCCGGCTCAGCCTGACGGCTGTCCGGACGGCGAGAGCATCGCGGGCGCCGCACCCGTCCCGGCTCTCCGCTCTGCTTCGGCCGGGATGACAAGGCGCACACACGGCGAGGGCGTTGGACTCGCGTTGGACTGTTTTTCGCCCACGGAGTCCAACAGCCTGGGGCCATGATCGCCTTACGTCCCACCCCGCAAGCGCGCCGCCAGGCTCGACGTGTCCCAGCGATTTCCGCCCATGGCCTGCACCTCGGCATAGAACTGATCGACCAGGGCCGTGACCGCCAGCCGGCTGCCGTTGGCGCGGGCCTCGTCCAGCACCAGGCCCAGGTCCTTGCGCATCCAGTCCACGGCGAAGCCGAAGTCGAACTCGCCCCGGCTCATGGTCATCCAGCGGTTGTCCATCTGCCACGACTGGGCCGCGCCCTTGGAGATGGCGGCATGGACCGCCTCGGCGTCCAGCCCGGCGTTCTCGGCGAAATGCACCGCCTCGGCCAGACCCTGGACCAGCCCGGCGATGCAGATCTGGTTGACCATCTTGGTCAGTTGCCCGGCGCCCGGCGGCCCCATCAGGCGCATGGCCCTGGAATAGGCGCCCAGCACCGGCTCGACCCGCGCGAAGGCCGCCGCGTCGCCGCCCGCCATAACCGTCAGCTGACCGTTCTCGGCGCCCGCCTGACCGCCGGACACCGGGGCGTCGATGAAGGTCCGGCCGCCTTCGGCCGCCAGCGCCGCCATCTCGCGCGCCACCTTGGCCGAGGTGGTGGTGTGGTCCACGACCACCGCGCCCTCGGCCAGATGCGGCAGGGCCTCGGTCACGACCTGACGCACGTCGTCGTCGTTGCCGACGCACAGGATGAACAGCTCGGCGCCCTCGGCCGCCGCCGCCGCCGTCAGGGCGAAACGGGCGCCCGCCTCATGGCCGCCCGTGCGTTCCGCCCACGCCCGGGCCTTGTCCGCCGAGCGGTTGAAGCCCGTGACCTCATGCCCCGCCGCAATCAGGTGACCGGCCATGGGTCCGCCCATGACGCCCAGTCCCGCAAACCCGATCTTCACGTGATGTCCTCGCCGATGCGGCCGTAGCGGCCTCGAAAAAAGACCAGGGCGTCGCCCCGCACCGCCTGGAAGCTCTCCACCGCCCCGACGATGGCCATGTGATCGCCCATGGCGATGCGGTCATGGACGCGGCAGTCCAGGCGCGTGAGAACGCCCTTGAGCCGGGGCGCCCCGCCGTCGATCCGTTCATACTCCTCCGGCGCCAGGACGCACACGCCCCGGGCGAAGCGGGCGGCCAGATGGCGGTCGTCGGCCCCCAGCACATGGACGTTGAACCGCTCGGCCCCCGCGAACGCCTTCCAGCGCTGCGACTTCTCGTCCAGACACCACAGGATCAGGCGCGGCTCCAGCGACACCGAGGTGAAGCTGTTGATGGTCAGGCCCAGCGGCCCGTCCGGCGTATCGGCCGTGACCACGCAGACCCCCGTGGCGAAGCCGCCCAGCGCCCGCCGATAGGCGACGGGTTCGGGGGTCTCGTCATCGGACAACGGCTTATGGCTCACGATTTCTCCGGATATCCGACAAGGCGGCCCGGTCCGGACCTAGGCCGCCGACTTCGCGGTGGCAACCGTCCCGTTTCGGGAAACCCGCTCTTAACCTCGTTCAGGCAGGGTCTCGCCACCATTGCGGGGTGCGTTCCATGTCCATGAGTGATCGGCCGATCCTCATCAAGAAGGTCAAGAAGGTGTCCGGTCACGGCCACCATGGCGGCGCGTGGAAGGTGGCCTACGCCGACTTCGTCACGGCCATGATGGCCTTCTTCCTGCTCATGTGGCTCATCAACACCACCGACCCGGAGCAGAAGCGCGGCATCGCCGAATATTTCGCGCCCGCCAGCGTCTCGCCCACCACCAGCGGGTCGGGCGGCATCCTGGGCGGCACGGCCCTGGGCGACGACGGGGCGCAGGGCTCCGGCTCGCGCTCGGTCATCGAACAGCTGGCGCCCGAAGCCCCCGACCAGGTCGAGGACGTGGGCCAGAGCCAGAACCTGGCCGCCGCCACCGAGGCCGAGCTGCGCGAGGAGATCGCCCGGCGCGAGGCCGAACAGTTCCAGAGCGCTGCGGCCTCGCTGCGCCAAGCCATGCAGGACATGCCCGAACTGGCCGAACTGTCGCGCCACCTGATCATCGACCAGACCCCCGAGGGCCTGCGCATCCAGCTGGTGGACCAGGAGGGCCGGTCCATGTTCGACAACAACTCGGCCCAGCCCAACGAACGGGCGCGCGTGCTGCTGCGCGCCGTGTCGCGGGTCATCAACCAGCTGCCCAACCGCATCACCGTCACCGGCCACACCAGCGCCGTGGCCGGTCAGAGGCGGGCCAGCGCGCCGGGCGACTGGCCGTTGTCGGCGTCCCGCGCCGACTCCTCGCGCCTGGTCCTGCAAGGCGCCGGAGTGGATCCCGACCGGGTTTATCAAGTCTCCGGCAAGGCGGGTTCGGACCCGCTCTATCCCGACGACCCCATGCTGGCCGGCAACCGCCGCATCGCCATCGTCCTGTTGCGCGAAGCGCCGGTGTTGCCTTCGGACACCAGTCTGTGACCCGCCGTTTCGTCCCTGGCGTGAAGGCGCTTGCGGCCGAAACGGATTTGCCGCCAAATCCCCTCAGGTCGAAGCATCGACCTGATTTCGTGCGGGTTCTTCCAGCGTGACGCGGCATATTCCGACACGGCAGCTGCGGTTCTTCATGACCGGCGCCGCGCCCTGCCCCTACCTGACCGGACAGGTCGAGCGGAAGGTCTTCGTCAACCTGCCCTTCTCGGACGGCGCGGACGTCAACGACCAGCTCACCAACGCCGGTTTCCGCCGCAGCCAGAACATCGCCTATCGCCCGGCGTGCGAGGTCTGCGACGCCTGCGTCTCGGTGCGCCTGCCGGTGGACGAGTTCGTCTTCTCTCGCTCGCAGCGCAAGGTGCTGAGCCGCAACGCCGACCTCAGCGGAGCCCTGGTCGAGGCCGAGGCCACCGTGGAGCAGTTCGATCTGCTGCGCCGCTATCTGACCACGCGCCACCCCGGCGGCGGCATGAGCGACATGACCTGGCAGGACTATGTGGCCATGGTCGAGGACACCGCCGTGCGCACCCACCTGATCGAATACCGCCTGCCTTCCGGCGACCGCGGGCCGGGCGAACTGGTGGGCGTGTGCCTGACCGACCTGCTCTCGGACGGCCTGTCGATGGTGTACAGCTTCTACGATCCGGCGCTGGAGCGGCGCAGCCTGGGCGTCTTCGCGGTGCTGGACCATATCCGTCAGGCGTCCGCCGCCGCCCTGCCCTACGTCTATCTGGGCTATTGGGTCCAGGGCTCGCCCAAGATGGACTACAAGGCCCGCTTCCGCCCCATGGAGATGCTGCGCCCGCTGGGCTGGACCCGGGTGGAATAGGGCTTACGCCGCCTTGGCGATGACCCGGTCGCGGCCGGTGACCTTGGCTTCGTACAGCGCTTCGTCGGCGCGCTTCAGCAGGGCCTCGGGCGTGTCGTACGGTCCATCGGTGGCGGCCACGCCCACCGAGATGGTCACGGTCAGGAGCTCACGCCCCCCCGTGATGCGGAACGGCGCGCCGCCCACGTCGCGGCGGATGCGGTCGGCCACCCGCTCTGCCGCCTCCAGCGAGGCGCCGGGCATGACCACCACGAATTCCTCTCCGCCATACCGGCAAGGCAGGTCGATGGCCCGCACATTGGTGGCCAGGCGCACGGCGAACTCGCGCAGCACCTCGTCGCCCGCGTCGTGGCCGAAGCCGTCGTTGACGGCCTTGAAGTGGTCGATGTCCAGAACCATCACTGCCACCGGCTCCCCGCCCCTGGCCGCCCGGCTGACCAGCGCCTGAAGCTGGGTCACCATGTAGCGCCGGTTGTGCAGGCCGGTCAGGGCGTCGGTGACGGCCATCTCCAGGCTGTGATCCAGCTTGTCGCGCAGGAAGTCAGTGTAGCGCTTGCGCCGGATCTGGGTGCGGGCGCGGGCGGCCAGTTCCTGAGCGTCCACCGGGCGGGTCAGCACGTCGTTGACCCCCAGCTCCAGCGCCTTGACCAGACGCGGCCGATCCTCCGGCTCGATGATGACCAGCAGGGGCAGGCTGCGGGTCGCTTCGGCCGAGCGGATATGGGCGGCCAGGCGCAGGCCGTCGAAACTTTCAGCGGCGGCGTTGACGATCATCAGGTCCACCGGCCCGCGCGACGCCATCAGGGCGTTGCCGGCGTCGGCCTCGATCACCGGACGATGCTCGTCCTTGAGCTGGTCGAAGATCTTGTTCGCCTGACGCGCGTTGTCGTCCACGATCAGGACGCGCCCGCCCATGCCGCGCATGCGGGCCGAGCCTTCCTCCAGCCCCAGGCGGCGACCCGATTCCTCGCGCTCGCGCAGTTCGTCCATGACCAGCTTCAGGCGGCTGAGCGAGCGCACGCGGGCGAACAGCAGCACGTCGTCGATGGGCTTGGTGAGGAAATCGTCGGCGCCCGCCTCCAGCCCCCGGATGCGGTCCTCGCGGCCGTCCAGGGCCGTGACCATGACCACGGGGATGTGGCGCGTGGACGGATCGGCCTTGAGCCTGCGGCAGGTCTCGAAGCCGTCCATGCCGGGCATCATGACGTCGAGCAGGATGATGTCGGGCTGTTCGCGCGCGGCGATTTCCAGCGCCGTCGGGCCGTCCGAGCACTTCAGCACGTCATAATATTCAGCGGTCAGCTTGGCTTCGAGAACGCGGACGTTCGCCTCGACATCGTCAACCACCAGGATGCGCGCCGTCATCGGCCTGCTCCGTTACGCCACATACCGTTTCACGGTGTCCAGGAATCCGATCACCGAGATCGGCTTGGAGATGTAGGCCTCACAGCCGCCTTCCCGAATCCGCTCCTCGTCGCCCTTCATGGCGAAGGCGGTGACGGCGACGATCGGAATGTGGGCGAGATCCTCGTCCTCCTTCAGCCACTTGGTGACCTCCAGGCCGGAGATCTCGGGCAGCTGGATGTCCATGAGGATCAGGTCGGGGCGATGCTCGCGCGCCAGGGCCAGCGCCTGCAGGCCCTCGCGGGTCTGAAGGGTCTGGTACCCCTGGGAATCGAGCAGATCATGAAAGAGCTTCATGTTCAGCTCGTTATCCTCGACGATGAGGACTTTCTTGGACATCATCACCGACCGGTCGTGTTCCCTGCCGAAGCGCTTCGACCACGTCCCTGTGCGGGGGATGGTCCGCGCCTTTTCGAACGGCAATATGCGCGGCCATCCTTAAGTTGGAATGAAGGACGAAGAACGGCGCCCCATGAAGGCCATCTGCCGCGACTGCCTCTGGAGCGGAGACCAGCACCCGGGCCGGTGCCCGGCCTGCGCCTCGCCGCGCGTGGTTTCGCATCCCGAGCTGGACCGGCTGGCCATCGCCCATCTGGACTGCGACGCCTTCTACGCCTCGGTGGAGAAGCGCGACCGGCCTGAACTGCGAGACCTGCCGGTCATCGTCGGCGGCGGCAAGCGGGGTGTGGCGACCACCGCCTGCTATGTCGCACGGCTCTATGGCGTGCACTCGGCCATGCCCATGTTCAAGGCGCTGAAGGCGTGCCCCGATGCGGTGGTCATCAAGCCGGACTTCGCCAAATACAAGCATGAGAGCCGCCGCATCCTTGGGGCCCTGGCGAAGCTGACTCCCCTGATCCAGACCCTGTCGCTGGACGAGGCCTGGGTCGACCTGTCCGGCACCGAGCGCCTGAACGGAGGGCCGCCCGCATTCCAGCTGATCCGGCTTCAGAAACAGATCGAGGACGAGGTCGGCCTGACCGTCTCCATCGGCCTGGCGCCCAACCGCTTCCTGGCCAAGATCGCGTCCGAGCTGGACAAACCGCGCGGGTTCTCCGTCATCGGCGCGGCCGAGGCGCGGACCTTCCTGGCCGACAAGCCGGTGGGCATCCTGCCGGGGGTGGGCAAGGTGTTCTCGAAAACCCTGCGCAGCGACGGTTACGCCACCGTGGGCGACCTGGCGCATGAGGATGTGAAGGTGCTGGCGCGGCGATATGGCGAATCCGGCCTTCGCCTGCATGACCTGGCCCATGCCCGGGACGGGCGGCCGGTGAACCCCGACCATGACCGCAAGGGCATGAGCGCGGAGACCACCTTCGACGACGACCTGACCGGCCTTGAGGATCTGGAGGCGGAACTGTGGCCGCTTTGCGAAAAGCTGGCCGCCAAGGCGCGCCGCGACGGCGTGGCCAGCCGGGTGATCGTGCTGAAGCTGCGCGCCACGGATTTCCGCATCTATACGCGGCGGCGCACCGTCCCGGACCCGATCCAGACGGCGCGGGGTCTGTTCCGGGTCGGCCGCGAACTGCTCAGGCCCGAGATCGGCCGTCCCTGGCGCCTGATCGGCATCGGCATGGCGGACATCGTGGACGCCGATGACGCGCCCACGGGCCTGTTCGCCGGGGATCAGACCCGCGCGCTGAAGACCGAGACCGCCATCGACGCCCTGCGCGAGCGCTTCGGTTCCGGCGCCGTAGTGGCCGGGCGGGCGTTGAAGCCGGGCGGCGGCGCGGTTAAACCGCGTTCAAAGCCTCAGGAGACGTCATGACCATCGAAGCCCGCCTCAAGGAACTGGACATCACACTGCCCACCCCCGCCGCCGCCGTGGCCAACTATGTGCCCTTCGTGCGCAGCGGGAACGTCATCCACATCTCGGGCCAGCTCTCGAACGACGCCTCGGGCGGCGTGAAGGGCACGGTGGGCGAGGACGTGGACCTGGAGACCGCAGTCGCGGGCGCGCGCCTGTGCGCCATCAATCTGATCGCCCAGATCCGGGCCGCCTGCGACGGCGACCTGAACCGGGTGACGCGGATCATCAAGCTGGGCGGCTTCGTCCAGGCCGGGCCGGACTTCACCGACATCCCCAAGGTCATCAACGGCTGTTCCGACGTGATGGTGGACGTGTTCGGCGACGCGGGCCGCCACGCCCGTTCGGCGGTCGGCGTCTATCGCCTGCCGCTGGGCTTCGCCGTCGAAGTGGACGCGGTCATCGAGGTGCGGTGACAACCGACGCCGACTTCATCCTCAAGGTTCACGGCCGCATCGAACAGATCGGCCGCGACGCCTGGGACGCCTGCGCCGGACCCACGGGCGACCCGTTCGTCGGCTATGACTTCCTGAACGCCTGCGAACAGGCGGAATGCGCCGTCGAGGCCGAGGGCTGGGGGCCGCGCCACCTGTCGCTGCATGGCCCGGGCGACGCCGTCCTGGGCGTCATGCCGCTCTATCTGAAGGGCCACAGCCAGGGCGAATACGTCTTCGACCACGCCTGGGCCGACGCTTATGAGCGGGCGGGCGGGCGCTATTATCCCAAGCTCCTGTCAGCGGTTCCGTTCACGCCGGTGACGGGGCCGCGGCTGCTGAACGCGCCGGGGACCGACGCCGCCACGGTCGGCGCCGCCCTGCTGCAAGGGGCGCGGACCCTGTGCGAACGCACCGGCGCCTCGTCCCTGCACATCAATTTTCCCACCGACGACCAGTGGCGCCTGATGGGCGAACAGGGCCTCCTGCTGCGCCAGGACATGCAGTATGTCTGGCGCAACGACGGCTATTCGACCTTCGACGATTTCCTGGCCGCCCTCTCCTCATCCCGGCGCAAGACCATCCGGCGCGAGCGGCGCGAAGCGCAGGCAGGCCTGGACATTCGCGTCCTGACCGGCGGCGGCATCAGCGAGGCGCACTGGGACGCCTTCTTCGCCTTCTACATGGACACCGGCGACCGCAAATGGGGACGGCCGTACCTGAACCGGACGTTCTTCAGCCTGATCGGCGAACGGATGGCGGACCGCATCGCCCTGGTCATGGCCTTCGAGAACGAACGACCGGTGGCGGGGGCCCTGAACTTCATCGGGCGTAACGCGCTTTACGGCCGCCAGTGGGGCACGCTTCAGGACCGGCCGTTCCTGCATTTCGAGCTGTGCTATTATCAAGCGATCGACTTCGCCATCGCGCGCGGCCTGAGCCGGGTCGAGGCGGGCGCGCAAGGCGAGCACAAGATGGCGCGCGGCTATCTGCCCACGCCGGTCCATTCCGCCCACCACATCGCTGACCCGTTGCTGCGCGAGCCGGTGGCGCGTTATCTGGACCAGGAACGGCCCGCCGTGACCGCCGAGATCGAGGCCATGACGGCGGCCTATTCGCCGTTCCGGTCCTCCTGACCTATGCTGCCAGAACGACTGACGGAGACCGCACCATGAGCCTTCACGGCGCCTATGATCCCGACAACATCTTCGCGAAGATCCTGCGCGGCGACATTCCGGCGGTGAAGGTGTGGGAGGACGATCACGTCCTGGCCTTCATGGACGTGTTTCCCCAGTCCGAGGGGCATGTGCTGGTGATCTCGAAAAGCTCGACCGCCCGCAACATGCTGGAGATCGAACCGGAGGCGCTGGCCCGCATCATCGAGGCGGTGCGGCGGCTGTCCGTGGCGGTGGAGACGGCGCTGAAACCCGACGGCGTCATCATCAGCCAGTTCAACGGCGAGGCGGGCGGCCAGACCGTCTTCCACCTGCATTTCCACATCATCCCGCGCTGGGCCGACCGGCCCCTGAAGGGCCATGGGCATGCGCCGATGGCGGACGCCGAAACGCTGCGCGCGCTGGCGGATCGGATCGCGGCGGCGCTTGAGTGATCGCCGTTCCTTGATCGCGGAGGCGAAGGGCGTAGCGTTCCCGCAGGCGGGCGATTCCCGTCGCCCGCGCAACGGGAGGGCTTTGACATGAATCTGAATGTGAACTGGCCGGTGGTGATCGTGGCCACCGTCGTCGTCTATCTCTTCGGCTGGCTCTGGTATGGAATGCTGTTCGAGGCGCAGTGGGAGGCGCTGACCGCCGTCACGGTCGAAAGCGACGACTGGGGCGCCATGCTGTGGGGCGTGCCGGCGACCCTGCTGACCATGATCGGCCTGGGCTGGCTGATCGGGCGCGACAGCACCTGGCCGGCGGGCCTGAAGACCGGCCTGATGGCGGGGGTGTTCTTCGCCGTGACGACCTCATCCTTCGCCTATATATATGAGGGTGCGAACCCGGGCCTGATCCTCATCGACTGGGGCCATCTGCTGATCGCCTTCGGCCTCGGCGGGACGATCATCGGCGGGCTGAAGCTGGGCAAGGCCGGCTGAACCCCTCGCGTCCGGCCCGATCCGCTTGCGAACGGGCCGAACAGCCCTCATAACCCGGCGCGAAACGCCGGTTTAGCTCAGCTGGTAGAGCAGCGGTTTTGTAAACCGAAGGTCGCGGGTTCGAATCCTGCAACCGGCACCATGTCCGCCCAGGCACGACGGAAAGCCCCCGCCGGTCAGGGCGAGGGCTTCCTCGGCGTCATCGCGGGTCAGCGCTGTTGTTGTTCGCGCTGCGGGTTCTCGCGTTGCTGATCCTCGCGGCCCTGTGCATGGCGCTCTTCGCGCGGATCCGGGGCGTGCCCCTTCTGATCCTGCTGATGGGGCTGCGGATTACGGTTGTTCTCGGTCATGACGTCACCTCCTTTCGATATGCAGGAGGTAATCGGCGCATCGCGCCGATGGTTCCTAAGGCACAGCTTAATAAGGAAAATTTTGCTCGCGGTCCGGCGGAACCTCACTCACGGCAGCGCACTGATTCTCCCGCAGGGAGTCATGACATGCCGATGCGGCGCACCCTCATCCGAGCGCAGACAGGCGTCCGCCTGGTGCGGATCGAACATCTGGACGCCCACCAACGGCTTATCCAGCGCCGCTATCGATTGTCCACGTCGCGCCCGCAGGAACCACGGATGTACTCTGACTATGACGAGGCCCTGGACGCCTTCGATCTGGAGGTGACCACCGTCCTCGACGCCCCCGTAGTCTCGCTGACAACCGGCCGATTGAACCCGGCGAATGGAAGCTGACGCCCCAGCGCGGCCTTATGGAACATCTCAGTTTCCAGCGCCTTCTCATCTCGAACCCAGAAGGAGGACCATCATGGCCGAGAAGACCCTCGACACACTGTTTCATGACACCCTGAAAGACATCTATTACGCCGAGCGGAAGATCCTGAAGTCCCTGCCCAAGATGGCGCGGGCCGCCCAGAGTCCGGAGCTCAAGGCGGCGTTTGAAAAGCACCATGACCAGACTGAAGGCCAGATCGAACGCCTTCAACAGATCTTCGAGATCATCGACAAACCGGCGCGTGGGAAAACCTGCGACGCCATCGAGGGCATCCTCGCCGAAGGCGACGAGATCATGGAGGAATACAAAGACAACGCCGCCCATGACGCCGGTCTTCTGGCGGCGGCGCAGGCCATGGAGCACTATGAAATCACCCGCTACGGCACCCTGAAGCGGTGGGCGACCGTTCTGGGCCTGAAGGACGCCGCCAAGCTCCTTGATGAGACGTTGCAGGAAGAGGCGCAAACGGATGTCGACCTGACCGCGATCGCGGACGCCGCGATCAACGACGAAGCCAAACGGTCGGCGGCGTAGCGGGATCGGGGGGGGGCGGGGGGGGCGCCGGGAGCCCCCCGGGCCGGAAAGGG
>JAEZCL010000305.1 GCA_023433585.1 Pseudomonadota bacterium | reverse complement strand
TGCGGCCTGCCCAAGAAGATGGCGCTGGAGCTGTTCAAGCCGTTCATCTACGCGCGCCTGGACGCCAAGGGCCTGTCCGGCACCGTGAAGCAGTCCAAGCGCATGGTGGAGCGTGAGCAGCCACAGGTCTGGGACATCCTGGACGAGGTGATCCGCGAGCACCCGGTGCTGCTGAACCGCGCCCCGACCCTGCACCGCCTGGGCATCCAGGCGTTCGAGCCCAAGCTGATCGAGGGCAAGGCCATCCAGCTTCACCCGCTGGTCTGCGCCGCCTTCAACGCCGACTTCGACGGCGACCAGATGGCCGTTCACGTCCCGCTCTCGCTGGAAGCTCAGCTTGAAGCGCGCGTGCTGATGATGTCGACCAACAACATCCTCAGCCCGGCCAACGGCAAGCCGATCATCGTGCCGTCCCAGGACATCGTGCTGGGCCTCTACTACCTGTCGCTGGTCAAGGACGGCGAACCGGGCGAGGGCAAGCTGTTCGCCAACATCGGCGAGATCGACGCGGCGCTGGACGCCGGGGTCGTGACCCTGCACTCGAAGATCAAGGCCCGCTGGACCGAGCTGGACGCCGACGGCAATGAGGTGACCAAGGTCATCGACACCACGCCCGGCCGCATGAAGCTGGGCGTGCTCCTGCCGCGCAACCCCAATGTGGGCTATCGCCTGCTCGAGAAGAACCTGACCAAGAAGGAGATCGGCTCTCTCATCGACGTGGTGTATCGCCACTGCGGTCAGAAGGAGACGGTCATCTTCGCCGACCGCATGATGCAGCTGGGCTTCCGCGAGGCGGCCAAGGCGGGCATCTCGTTCGGCAAGGACGACATCGTCATCCCGGTCAAGAAGACCGGGATCGTCGACGCCACCCGCACCCTGGTCGAGGAATACGAGCAGCAGTACGCCGACGGCCTCATCACCAAGGGCGAGAAGTACAACAAGGTGGTCGACGCCTGGGCCAAGGCCACTGACAAGGTCGCCGACGAGATGATGGGCGAGATCGCCCAGGTGAAGAAGCTGAAGGACGGCCGCACCGCCGAGATCAACTCGGTTTACATGATGGCCAACTCCGGCGCCCGGGGCTCTCAGGCCCAGATGAAGCAGCTGGGCGGCATGCGCGGCCTGATGGCCAAGCCTTCCGGCGAGATCATCGAGACTCCGATCGTCTCGAACTTCAAGGAAGGGCTGACCGTGCTGGAGTACTTCAACTCCACCCACGGCGCCCGCAAGGGCCTGGCCGACACCGCCCTGAAGACCGCCAACTCGGGCTATCTGACCCGCCGTCTGGTGGACGTGGCGCAGGACTCCATCGTCACCGAGGAGGACTGCGGCTCCACGCGCGGCATCACCCTGCGCGCGGTGGTCGAGGGCGGCGACGTCCTGGTCTCGCTGGGCCAGCGCGTCCTGGGCCGTTACGCGGCCGAGGACATCAAGGAGCCGGGCACGGATAATGTCTTGTTCCCCGCCGACACCTATCTGGTCGAGGAGGTCATCGAAGAGATCGAGGCCGCCGGCGTCCAGTCGGTCAAGGTCCGCTCGGCCCTGACCTGCGAGGCCGAGGCCGGCATCTGCGGCATGTGCTACGGCCGTGACCTGGCGCGCGGCACCAACGTCAACATCGGCGAGGCGGTCGGGGTCATCGCGGCCCAGTCGATCGGCGAGCCGGGCACCCAGCTGACGATGCGGACCTTCCACATCGGCGGCACCGCCCAGGTGGCCGAAACCTCGTTCTTCGAGGCCACCAACGCCGGCGTCGTCAAGATCGTCGGCCCGACCGTCAAGGCGGCCCACGGCGATCTGGTGTCCATGAGCCGCAACGTGGTGGTCACCGTGACCGTCGACGGCAAGGACCGCGAATCCTACAAGCTGCCCTACGGCGCGCGTCTGCGGGTCAAGGAGGGCGAAGAGGTCAAGCGCGGCCAGCGTCTGGCCGAGTGGGACCCCTACACCACCCCGATCATCACCGAGGTCGGCGGTTCGGTCCGCTTTGAGGATCTGGCCGACGGCCTGTCGGTCAAGGAAGAGACGGACGAGGCCACCGGCATCACCCAGCGCGTCGTCTCCGACTGGCGCGCCAGCCCGCGCGGGGCCGACCTGCGTCCGGCCCTGGGCGTCATCAAGGGCGAGGGCTACGCCAAGCTGGCTTCGGGCTCCGACGCCCGTTACCTGCTGCCGGTGGGGGCCATCCTGTCGGTCAACAACGGCGACGAGGCCAAGCCCGGCGACGTGCTGGCCCGCCTGCCCACCGAGGGCGCCAAGACCCGCGACATCACCGGCGGTCTGCCGCGGGTGGCCGAGCTGTTCGAGGCGCGTCGTCCCAAGGCCTGCGCGGTCATCGCCGAGATGGACGGTCGCGTCGAATTCGGGCGCGACTACAAGAACAAGCGCCGCATCAAGATCACGCCTGAGCCGGACGCCGACGGCAACCAGGGCGAAGCGGTCGAGTTCCTGATCCCCAAGGGCAAGCACATCTCCGTCCACGACGGCGATCTGATCCAGAAGGGCGACTACATCATCGACGGCAACCCGGATCCGCACGACCTGCTGCGCATCCAGGGCGTCG
>JAEZCL010000298.1 GCA_023433585.1 Pseudomonadota bacterium | reverse complement strand
GGGCGCGCCAGGCGGCGTCCGTGTCGGAAACGGCGGCCATGTCGGAAACGGAAGTCACCCGCCCTTCATAACCGTCGCACGCTCGAAACGAAACCAGAACATGCGCCCGGTCATATCGCGTTCACCGGCAGCTTCAGGAAGCGCTTGCCCGACGGCTCAGCGGGCGGCAGAGCGCCGGCGCGGATGTTCACCTGCAGCGAGGGCAGGATCAGGGCCGGGGGCTTCAGAGTCACGTCGCGGGCCTCGCGCATGGCGACGAAATCGTCTTCGCTTCGCCCGCCGCCCACATGGATGTTGTCCGCTTTCTGCTCGGCCACCGTGGTCTCCCAGCGGTAATCCCCGCGTCCCTCGGGCAGATAGTCGTGGCCCACGAACATGCGGGTCTCGCCGGGCAGGGCCAGCAGTTTCTGGATCGAGCGATAGAGCGTGCGGGCGTCGCCGCCGGGGAAATCCGCCCGCGCCGTGCCGTAGTCCGGCATGAACAGGGTGTCGCCCACGAACACCGCGTCGCCCATGTGATAGCTGACGCAGGCGGGGGTATGGCCCGGCGTGTGGATCACCTGAACCTCCAGCGACCCCAGCATGAAGCGCTCGCCGTCGGCGAACAGGCGGTCGAACACCACGCCGTCCGGCGTCACGTCGGCGACCTCGAACAGGGCGCCGAAGGTCCTCTGCACCTGGGTGATGCGGCCGCCGATGCCGATGGGCGCGCCGGTGCGCCGGCGGATCTCGTCGGCGCCGGACAGGTGGTCGGCGTGGGCGTGGGTGTCCAGCACCATTTGAAGCGTCAGGCCCTGGTCGCGCACGGCGTCCAGCACCTGGACGATGGACGCCTCGTCCGTGCGGGCGGCGGCGGGATCATAATCCAGAACCGGGTCGATGACGGCCGCCGCGCCCGTGGCCGGGTCGCTGACGAGATAGGTGACGGTGTTGGTGGGGCCGTGAAAGAAGCCCTGCACGCGGGGGGATCGGATCGTGTCGGAACGGGTCATGGCGTTCTCCTTCTGACAGTCAACATATTAGCTATTGCTAAATTAGCAAGATCGAATATATAGGCGACATGATCGACCATGACCGCATCGACCCCGCCGCCTTTCAGGCCGCCGCCGGCCGGGCCTCGCGCCTGCTGAAGGCGCTGGGCAATGAAAAGCGCCTGATGATCCTGTGCCGTCTGGGCGAGGAGGAGCTGCCGGTGTCCGCCCTGGTGCAGGCTTCCGGCCTGTCCCAGTCGGCCCTGTCGCAACACCTGGCCCTGCTGCGCGAGGAGGGCCTGGTGGCCACCCGGCGCGAGGGCCAGTCCATCTTCTACCGCATCCACGATCCCGCCGCGTTCCGGGTCATCGCGACCCTGGCGGCGATCTTCTGTCCCCCCGAAATGATAAAAGGGTCCTGACCATGAACGCCGCTCTCATCCCCGTATCCCCCGCCGATGTGCAGGCCCGCCTGAAATCCGGCCGCGCCCGTCTGGTGGACATCCGCGAGCCGGACGAGTTCGCCCGCGAGCACATCCCCGGCGTCGCCCACGCCCCGCTGTCCGGTTTCGAGGACGCGAACCTGAGCCTCAAGGCCGGTCAGGACGTGATCTTCATGTGCCGCTCGGGCATGCGCACCCAGACCAACTGCGACCGTCTGGCCGCCTGCGTTGACGGCCCGGCCTTCGTGCTGGAAGGCGGACTGCAAGGCTGGAAGGACGCCGGGCTTCCCACGTCCGTGGACAGGAAGGCGCCGCTGGAGCTGATGCGTCAGGTCCAGATCATCGCCGGCTCGCTGGTGGTCGTGGGCGCCCTTCTGGGATGGCTGGTCCATCCGGGCTGGATCGCTCTTTCCGCTTTCGTGGGCGGGGGCCTGTTCATGGCCGGGGCCACCGGCTTCTGCGGCATGGCCCGGCTCTTGATGCTGGCCCCCTGGAACCGGCTCCGGACCGCCTGACCGTGGACGTGTCGTCGGCGACCCTGCTGCTCAGCGCGGCCAGCGGGGTGGTGGTGGGCCTGTTCCTCGCCGTGTTCGGCGGAGGCGGGTCGGTGCTGGCCGCGCCCCTGCTGATCTATGTGGCGGGCGTGCGCGACCCGCACGTGGCCATCGGAACCTCCGCCGCCGGAGTGGCGCTGAACGCCTTGACGGGCCTGTCCGGCCACGCCCGCGCCGGGCGGGTCAAATGGCCCTGCGCCGCCCTGTTCGCCGTGGCCGGGATCACCGGCTCCGTCGCCGGCTCGACCCTGGCCAAGATGATGGACGGCCAGAACCTCTTGCTGTTCTTCGCCCTGGCCATGGCCCTGATCGCCCTGTCCATGCTGCGCCCCGCGAAGTCCGAGGGTGATCCCGCCGTGCGGCTGGACCGCGCGCTGTCACTCAGGCTCGCGCCCATGGGTCTGGCCGCCGGGTTCGCGGCGGGCTTCTTCGGCATCGGCGGCGGCTTCCTGATCGTGCCGGGCCTGATGGCGGCCACGGGCATGACCCTGGCCCACGCCCAGGCCTCGTCCCTGCTCAGCGTCGCCGTGTTCGGCGCGGCCACGTCGGCCAACTATGCGGTGTCGGGTCTGGTCAACTGGCCGGTGGTGGCGGCCCTGACGGCGGGCGGCGCGGCCGGAACCCTGATCGGCCTGCCCCTCGCCCGGCGCCTGGGCGAGCGCGCGGCCCTCGGCCGCCGCCTTTTCGCCGGCCTCATTCTCATCGTCGCCGCCTGGGTCGGCGTGAATGCGGCGGGGCTGGTCTGAATCAGGTCCGGCGGAACCAGGCCGAGGCGGCCCAGCCGGTGAAGGCGGCCAGGATCACCGACAGGAAACCGTAGAGCCACGACCGCTGATGGGCGAAATCGTGGATGGCGCGCTCCATCCCCACCTTGTCCACGGTCAGCTCCAGCCGGCTGACCGATACGGATTCCCCGTCCTGGAACAGCCAGACCTCGGCGTCATAGCGGCCGGTGGGGGCTTCGGCGGGCAGCACCACCTCGGCCCGGAACAGGCCCTGGTCCACGAAGCGCACGCCCTGGGGATCCGTGGCGTAGAGCCCGCCCGCCTCCTTCAGCCGGATGACCGCCCGGCGCCAGTCCAGATAGTCTTCGCCCAGACGGCTGATGACCACGTCGCGCACGCCATAGCGCGTGACGGTGGTCTCCTCCTCGGGGGCGTTGATGCGCAGGTGGTCCACGCCCACGCCCAGCCGCCTCAGAACACTGAAGGTGGCGATCTCGTCCAGCGGCCGGGTCGAGGCGGTCATGTAGAAGCCCGGCGCTCCGTCGAACACCACCGGCCGACTGTTCAGCCACAGGCCTGCGGCGCGCACCTTGCGCACCAGGCGCACCGGCTGGTCCGGCCCGCGCACCACCACCACCACGTCGGCGGGCGTGTCGGTGGGATTGAACACCGCGCCATAGAGCACGATCGAGGCCCCGGCGAAGCGGGTGTCGATGTCCACCGAGGCTTCGGTCAGGGCCGAGGCGATCCGGGCGCCGCTCACGGGCGTCAGGGTCTGCTGCGCCTCGGGCGGCGCCTCGACCACCAGCGCTGGCGGCTCGGGCGGAGGGGGTGCGGCCTGAAACATCAGTCCACCCCCGGCGCCAGGACGAACATCTCGGCCGGCCGCACGAACAGCTCCAGCCCCATCTGGATGCCTACCAGCAGGACGATCAGCCCCAGCACCGCCCGCAGCTCCTCGGCGCGGAACCGGCCCGACATGCGCGCGCCATACTGGGCCCCGATGACCCCGCCGAACAGCAGCAGCGACGCCAGCAGGATGTCCACCGTCTGGTTGCGTCCGGCCTGCAGCACCGTGGTGATGGCGGTGGTGATGATGATCTGGAACAGGCTGGTGCCCACCACCACGGCCGCCTTCATCCTCAGGACGTAGAGCATGGCCGGCACCAGGATGAAGCCGCCGCCCACCCCCATGATGGCCGACAGCACACCCGCCAGAACCCCCAGGCCCAGGGGCGGAATGACGCTGATGTAGAGGCCCGAGCGGGGAAACCGCATCCGCCACGGCAGGCCGTACAGCCACAGGGGGCGGCGGCTCTGGGGCCGCGTGGCGGGCAGGCCCTTTCGCCTGCGGATGATGGCGGTCAGGCTCTCGTTCAGCATCAGCCCGCCGATGGCGCCCAGGAAGATCAGATAGGCCAGGGCCACCACCAGGTCCGCCTGGCCCAGCAGACGCATCAGGCGGAACAGCTCCACCCCGACCAGCGCGCCCAGCGCGCCGCCCAGGGCCATGACGCCGCCCATGCGATAGTCGACGCCCTTCTTGGCCGTGTAGGTGATGACGCCCGAGGTGGAGGAGGCGACCACATGGCTGGCCTGGCTGGCCACCGCCACCGAGGGCGGCACGCCCATGAAGATCAGCACCGGCGCCATCAGGAAACCGCCGCCGATGCCGAACAGGCCCGAGATGAATCCCACCGCCGCGCCCAGCAGGATCAGCAGGGGCGCGTTCACCGAGACTTCGGCGATCGGCAAGTAGATGTCCAAGGCGCTCGCCTTCGGCTCAGATAATCAACGCGACCTCCGAAGGGGAGGCGACGACGTCCGGTCTATCGGGCCGCGCCCGAAAAGGCGAGGCCGCCGCCGCCCGGCCTCATGCGGGTCAGCCCAGGGGCGGCGCCTCGAAGGCGTCTGCGGCGCGGCGGGCCGCGCGGCGTTCGCTCGCCGACAGCTCGCCGGCCAGACGGTCCGCGGCGGCCTGGGCCTGGGCGTCGCCGGCGCGCCCCGCGATCAGGTACCATCGGTAGGCCTCGCCCGCGTCGGCGGCCACGCCCGGGGCGCCCTGCTCATAGATGTGCCCCAGATTGTACTGGCTGTCCGTCAGGCCGCGCTCCGCCGCCTGGCGGAACCAGCGGACGCCCTGGGCCGGATCCTTTGCGCCGCCGATCCCCTCGAACAGATAGAGGCCGAGATTGTACATGGCGCCCACCTCGCCGGCCTGGGCGGCGCGATGGGTCCACAGGCGGGCCTCGGCCGGGTCGGCGGTCACGCCGTGCTCGCCCTGGTCGTAAAACCGCGCCAGATGGAACTGGGCGCCCGCGTGGCCCAGATTCGCCGCCCGGATCAGGGTTTCGACGGCCGTTGCGTCGCCCGCTTCCAGCCCGGCGACGGCCTGCTGGTAGAGCGCATCCGCCTCGCTCGCCTGTTCGAATCGGACGGCGGCCGGGTCGGGCGCGATGGCCGCAGCCAGCAGGGTCGGGCCGGCGTCGCCCGCCGCTCTCGGACCCAGGGCGGAGGCGTCGGTCAGGCGGGTGTAGCCGAACACCGCGCCGGCCAAAGCCGCCACGGCCGCCGAGGCCAGGAACGCCTTCTTGACCGTGCCGCCATCGCGCCGCGCCTGACGGTCCATGCGCTCCTGCAGACGGGACTTGCCGCCGCGCTTCAGGCCGAATCCCCCGCCGGAGTCCGGCTCGGGCGTGCTCATGGCGGCGCGGGCGGCGTTGATGGCGTCCCGGGTGGCGTTTGCGCGTTCCGGCGCCCGCGACGAGACGAAGTCGGTCTCGGCGGAGAAATCATCCTCGCCGGCGCCGAGGGCGTCGCTGACGTCGGCGCCGCCGAAGGCCCCGAACGCGGCCGGTGCGGGCGCGGATTCCGCCACGGCTCCCGGCGTCGCCTGCGGCGCGGCCTGGACCGGCGTCTCGGCCGCCGGGGCGGGGGCGACGTCGACC
>JAEZCL010000245.1 GCA_023433585.1 Pseudomonadota bacterium | reverse complement strand
TATCTGACGCGCTCGCCGGCGCACATCGATGCCGTCGACCTCAACACCGCCCACATCGCGCTGAACAGGCTGAAGCTCGCCGCGGTGAAGCACCTGCCGGCGCAGGGCGATCTTTTCCGCTTCTTCGGCGAGGCTGGCAACCGCACGAACTCCGTCGCCTATGACCGCTTCCTCGCGCCGCAGCTCGACGCCGCGACGCGACGCTACTGGGAAAAGCGCAGCTGGCGCGGACGCCGGCGCATCGAGACCTTCGATCGCAACTTCTACCGCACCGGCCTGCTCGGCCTTTTCATCGCGGCCGGCCACAGGGCTGCGCGGCTGCATGGCGTCGACCCGGCGGCCATCCTCAAGGCGGGGGATCTCGCCAGCCAGCGCCGCTTCTTCGAGGAAGAGCTGGCGCCGATCTTCGACCGCAGGCTGATGCGCATGGTGCTGTCGAGGAAATCGTCGCTGTTCGGGCTCGGCATACCGCCGGCGCAGTATGATTCGCTGATCACCTCGGGCGACGGCTCGATGGCGAGCGTGCTCAAAGCGCGACTGGAAAAGCTCGCATGCGACTTCCCGCTGAACGACAATTATTTCGCCTGGCAGGCATTCGCGCGGCGCTATCCGGCATCAGGAGAAGGCGCCCTGCCCGCCTATCTGGAACGGGCGAACTACGAGACGCTGAAGGCGAATATCGGGCGCGTGGCCGTGCACCACGTGAACTTCACCGAACTGCTGGCGGGAAAACCGGCATCGTCGGTCGACCGCTTCGTGCTGCTCGACGCACAGGACTGGATGACCGACGCGCAGCTCAATGCATTGTGGACGGAGATCACCCGCACCGCCTCGGCCGGCGCGCGCGTCATCTTTCGCACGGCGGCCGAAGAAAGCGTGCTGCCCGGCCGCGTGTCCGACGCGCCGCTGGCGCAGTGGCGCTACGCCGAGGATGAGTCGCGAAAATACCTCGCACGCGACCGCTCGGCGATCTACGGCGGCTTCCACCTCTACGTGAAGGGATAGACATGAGCGCGACCGCTCACACGCAAGCGGAACTGATGGACGGCGTCTACCGCTACCAGCGCCATGTCTACGATCTCACCCGCAAATATTACCTGCTTGGCCGCGACCGGCTGATTGAAGCGCTGGACGTGCCGGCCGGCGGCACCGTGCTGGAGATCGGCTGCGGCACCGGCCGCAACCTGGTGAAGGCGGCACGGGCCTTTCCGCAGGCCGAGTTCTGCGGCCTCGACATATCGGCCGAAATGCTGGAGACAGCCTCGGTGACCATCGGTCGGCGCGGCCTGTCGGGACGCGTGACGCTTGCACGCGGGGATGCGGCCGACTTCGATCCGCAGGCGCTGTTCGGGCGGCCGGGTTTCGACCGCGTCTTCGTCTCCTATTCACTGTCGATGATCCCGGAGTGGCGGCGCACGGTGGCGGCGGCGCTTGCCGCAGTGAACGACGGCGGCTCGCTGCATGTGGTCGATTTCGGCCGGCAGGAGCGCCTGCCAGGCTGGTCGAAGGCAGCGCTGCGCGGCTGGCTGGCGAAATTCCACGTCAGCCCGCGGGATTCGCTGCGCGACATCCTCGAATCGGAATCGCGCCGCATCGGCAAAAGCCTCACCTTCGTTTCGCTTTATCGCGGTTATGCCGTGTACTCGGTGCTGACGAAGCCCTGATTGCCCGGCGCTGCGCCGGCTGCCATTCTTCCGCCATCGATTTGCCGTGTTTTGCCCGACGAGGATTCGCAGCCTGCGGTCGCGCCATCAACCGAAAATCAACCATGATGGCCCAACGATGCGCCCTTACGGCAGGGTGACAGGCAGTGCGGCATGGCCGCAAGGGTTCGGGGACGGATGCGGGAGAGGCGGTTCAACAGCGTGGGGATTTCGGCTGCCGGGCAGCCGGCGGCCGCGCGCGCCTTGCGCAACCTTGCAGCCGCAGCAGCGTTTCTCGCCGTTTCCGCCTGCTCGGTCGCCGACGGCCTGTCTCCGGCCTCGCTGTCGGCCAGTTCCGGCTCGCCCTCGGTCGCGGTGACGCATCCGCGCTTCGAGGATACCGACCCGCACGAATGGGACAGCGGCGCGCCCTGGACCTACGCCGTCCACGGCACCGACGTGTCAAAGTACCAGACCTCCATCGACTGGCACAAAGCACGCGCGAGCGGCGTCTCCTTCGCCTTCATCAAGGCGACCGAAGGCGGCGACCGCATCGACAGCTATTTCGACGAGCACTGGCAAAACACCAAGGCGGCCGGCGTGCCGCGCGCCGCCTATCACTTCTTCTATTTCTGCCGCCCCGCCGCCGAGCAGGCCGCCTGGTACATAAGGAACGTGCCGAACGATCGCGCCGCCATGCCGCCGGTGCTGGACATGGAGTGGAACCCGGACTCGCCGACCTGCAAGAAGCGGCCCGACCCGGCCACCGTGCGCAGCGAGATGAAGACCTTCCTCTCGATCGTCGAAAGGCATTACGGCAAGCGGCCGATCATCTACACGTCGGTCGACTTCTTCGACGACAACGGCCTGTCGAGCTTCCGCGGCTACCCGTACTGGCTGCGCTCGGTCGCCGGCCACCCGACCCAGAAATACGCCGACCACCCCTTCACCTTCTGGCAGTACACCGGCACGGGCGTCGTTCCCGGCATTCGCGGCAACGCCGACATCAATGTCTTCAACGGCAACATGGCGGCGTGGAAGAAGTGGCTGAAGCAGAATGCGACTTAGGGGAGTAGGGGGATAAGGGAGTAGGTTAGTAGGGGAACTCACTTCCTATTCCCTACTAACCTACTCCCTTATCTCCCCTAGTCCGCCATCGTCTCCAGGCTCGCGAATCCTTGCGGCGTGTCGCCCTCGTCGAACGGCGTGGTGATCTCGACGAAGGTGTCGGGATAGAAGCCGTTGAAGCGGGTCCTGAGCGACAGCGAGTAGGCGCCGATATGGCCGATCTCGATCCAGTCGCCGGTGTCGACAGTCTCCGGCAGCCAGAACGGCCGCGACAGTATGTCGACCGAATCGCAGGTCGCCCCGCACACCTTGAACGGCACGACGTTCTCCGCCTTGCCGTTGCGCGAGCGGATCGCCGGGTCGGGAATGAACCGCGCCGGCAGCGTGATCTTGCCGGTCCACGAATCCGACAGCGACGCCCAGATGCCGTCATTGATGTAGAGCCGGCGGCCCTTGCGCAGCAGCACCCGCACGATC
>JAEZCL010000222.1 GCA_023433585.1 Pseudomonadota bacterium | reverse complement strand
GTCCTCAGGGGCGAAGAGGACCGTGCGCAGGATGCCGAGCACGTCGCGCGCCCGGGTGGGGGAGCCGCCGTTGACCCGCGCCCGGTTCGCCTTGCCCGGGGTGATCTCGACCTCGACGAGCGTCGAGCGCTGCTCACGCACGACCTTGGCGCGCACGACCGCGCGGCTCGTGCCGGCCCGCACGAGGGCGGCGTCCGAGGGCACGCGGTGGCTGCCGAGCGTCGCGACGTACCCGACGGCCTCGACGAGGTTCGTCTTGCCCTGCCCGTTGGGACCGACGAGCGCGGTGATGCCCGGCTCGAGCGGCAGCTCGACCTGCGGGTAGGACCGGAAGTCGGTGAGGGACAGGTGCGCGACGTACACGCGGCTCAGGCCTCCGACGAGGGCGGGGCCGTGGGGGTCACCGTCTCCGCGCCGGCCGCACGCACGGCGTGGCCGCCGAACTGCTGGCGCAGCGCGGCGACCGCCTTCATCGCCGGGGACTCACCCTGCCGCGAGGCGAAGCGCGCGAACAGGGCGGCCGAGATCACGGGCGCCGGCACGGCCAGGTCGATCGCCTCGTCGACCGTCCAGCGCCCCTCGCCGGAGTCCTCGACCCAGTCGTCGATCGCCCCGAACCGCGGGTCCTCGGCGAGCGCCTGCACGAGCAGGTCGAGCAGCCACGAGCGCACCACCGTGCCCTGCGTCCACGCGCGCATGGTGGCCGGCACGTCCGTGACCAGGTCCTTCGCCGCCAGCAGCTCGTACCCCTCGGCGTAGGCCTGCATGAGGCCGTACTCGATGCCGTTGTGCACCATCTTCGCGTAGTGGCCCGCACCGACCGGGCCGACGTGCACGAAGCCGTCGGCGCGCTCACCCGGGGGGCGCAGCGCGTCGAAGACGGGCATCGCGCGCTCGACGTCCTGCGGCGAGCCGCCGACCATGAGGCCGTAGCCGTTCTCCAGGCCCCAGATGCCGCCGGAGACGCCCGCGTCGACGAAGCCGACGCCGTGCTCGGCGAGCGCCGCCGCGTGCGGCTCGTCGTCCTGGTAGTACGAGTTGCCGCCGTCGATCACGAGGTCACCGGGGGAGAGCAGGCGCGCCAGGTCCTGCACGACCGCGTCGGTGATCGGCCCGGACGGCACCATGACCCACACGATCCGCTCGCCCGCCGGGAGGGCGTCGACCAGCGCCTCCAGGCTCGGGACGTCGGTCACCTCGGGATTCCGGTCGAAGCCCGTGACCTCGATCCCGGCCTCCCGGATCCGGCGGCGCATGTTCGCGCCCATCTTGCCCAGGCCGACCAGACCGATGTGCATGCCTCGCCCCTCTCCGTTCCGCGCCGCCGCTCGACGTACGTCCCGGTCACTGTGCCGCACCCGACCGCCCCCGCGCGAGCGAGGGCGCAGGCTGCGGGCGTCAGCTCGCGAAGCGGATCGGCACCAGCAGGTAGCGGTAGTCCTTGAGGTCGTCGCCCTCGAGCGACTCCTGACCCGTGAACTCGACGGGCTTGTTCGGGTGCGTGAACGACATCCGGACGAACGTCGTGTCCAGCGCGCCCAGGCCGTCGGCGAGGAAGTGCGGGTTGAACGCCACCGAGATGTCCTCACCCACGAGAACCGCCTCGAGCGCCTCGGACGCCTGCGCGTCGTCGCCCTGGCCGGCGTCGAGGACGACCTGGCCCTCGCTGAAGGTCAGGCGGATCGGGGTGTTGCGCTCCGCCACCAGCGCCACGCGCTTCGCGGCCTCGGCCAGCGCCTGCCTGTTGACGATCGCGTGGATCGGGGTCTCGTCCGGGAACAGCCGGCGCACGGGCGGGTAGTCGCCGTCGACGAGCAGGCTGGTGGTCTGGCGACCGCCCGCCTCGAAGCCGATGAGGTCGACCCCGCCGCCCGTGGAGAGAGCGACCGCGACCGAGCCGGATCCGCCCAGCGACTTCGCGGCGTCGGACAGCGTGCGTGCGCGGACGAGCGCCACGGCCTCGACACCCGGGTTGGCGGGCTTCCACGTCATCTCGCGCAGCGCGAGGCGGTAGCGGTCGGTGGCGAGCAGGGTGACCCTCTCGCCCTCGATCTCGACCCGCACGCCCGTGAGCAGCGGCAGGGTGTCGTCGCGGCTCGCCGCCACCGAGACCTGTGCCACGGCGTGCGTGAGCTCGTCCCCGTCGACGGTGCCCGTGACCTCCGGCATGACCGGGAGGTTCGGGTAGTCCTAGACGGGCATGGTGAGCAGCGTGAAGCGGCTCGCACCGCACGTCACCTGGACCTTCGTGCCGTCGAGGACGACGTCCACGGGCTTGGCGGGCAGTGCGCGCGAGATCTCGGCCAGGAGTCGGCCGGAGACGAGCACCGTGCCCGGCTCACTCACGTCGGCGGGCAGCTGTGCGCGCGCCGAGACCTCGTAGTCGAAGCTCGAGAGCTGGATGGTGCCGGTGGTGTCCGCCTCGATGCGCACGCCGGCAAGGACGGGCACGGGTGGGCGTGTCGGCAGACTGCGGGCAGTCCACGTGACGGCATCGGCGAGCACGTCACGGTCGACGCGGAACCTCATGCATCACCTTCTCGTCATCCGGCCCGCCGGTCGGGTGCGTCGTCGGGGCGAGCACGGCAGCGGGCGCTGGTGGGGCTGAGCGGAAGACTACTCGACAGGTCCGACGCCCGTGCACGGCAGCGGGCGGGGGATTCCTGTCGTCCGGGCCGCCGCCCGGACCACCGCCGTCCGTCCACCAACGTCGGTGTGTGGATCCCTTTCCTGGAGATGGGTCGTCGTCGTCGTCGGGGCTGTTGATCGTGTGGACGACCGGTTCAGGTC
>JAEZCL010000218.1 GCA_023433585.1 Pseudomonadota bacterium | reverse complement strand
GGGCGCGCGCGCCGCGGCCCGGGCGACCAGCGCCGAGGCGGCCGAACGGTCCGCCGTGCGCGCCATGACCCGGAACCTGGAGATCGACACCGCGCCGCTGAGCGGGGTGATCCATCTGCGCTACGAGGCCAGCGACGCCGAGACGGCGGCGGCCGTGCTGAACGGCATGCTGGACCAGTATCTGCTGTATCGCCGGGACGTGTTCCAGGACCGCATGACGCCGGCCCTGCAGGAGCAGCGCGAGGTGTTCGAGGATGAACTGATCGACGCGGACCGGGCCTACGAAGCCTTCCTGCGCTCCAACGACATCGGCGATTTCGCCACGGCGCGCGAGACCCTGGCCTCGTCCTATCAGTCGGTCTTCTCGGAACGTCTGGCGGTGGACGCCCAGCTCAGCCAGGTCAGCAACCGGCTGGCCCGCCTGCGCGTCGAGCTGGGCGCGGTGCCCGCCGAGATCGTGCTGAACCAGCAGTTGAACGTCGCCGCCCAGGACCAGATCCTGCAGCTGCGCACCGAACGCGAGAACCTGCTGGCCCGCTATCAGCCGGACGCCCAGCCGGTGCGCGACATCGAACAGCGCATCGCCCAGCTGCAGCAGTTCGTGAACACCGGCACCGCCGTGGGGCCGCGCGAGGTGCAGACCGGCCCCAATCCGATCTGGGTTTCGCTGGACACCGAACGCATCCAGCTGACGGCCGAGCGGGATTCCCTGGTGGCGCGCCGTTCGGTGCTGGAGGCGCAACTGAATGATCTGCGCGCCCGTCAGTCGCGCCTGACCGAGCTGGAATCCCGCAACGCCACCCTGTCGGCGGATCGTGAGGTCCTGACCAGCAACATCCGTGAGTTCGCCCTGCGCGAAAGCCAGAGCCGGGCGGCCACCGAACTTGCGCGCGGCGCGGACAACATCCGCATCATCGAGCGGGCCTCGCCGCCGACCCGGGGGAGCAGCCTGCGCATGCCGGCCATGATGCTGCTGGGCCTGTTCGCGGGCTTCACGGCGCTGTGCGTCGGGCTGATCCGCATCTTCCTGCGCCCGGGCTTCACGACGCCGGGCTCTGCGGGCCGGACGCTGGAGCTTCCGGTGCTGGCCGTCGCGCCGCAAAAGGCCGGTTGAGAGACAGACGCCGGACACAGGTTTCCCCCGCCGGTTGTGATAGCCTTGTTCAAACAGGTGTGCGCGTACCGATTCGATGGTCGATCTGACGACGGAAATGGCGGGATTGTGGGCGGCGCTGGGCCCGACGCCGGGCCATCGCGGCCGCGTCCTGCAGTTCGTCGCCGCCACGCACGGGGAGGGGACCTCCACCGTCGCCCGCGAGTTCGCGCGTCTCGCCGCCGTCCGGGCGCGCAAGCCCGTGTGGCTGGTCGACGCCGACCTGACCGCCCAGCATCAGCTGGAGGCCGTTGCGGCCCAGCCTGAGCGCTTCGGCCAACTGGACAAGGCGGCCTACGCCTCGCCGGACGGATCCTGCTTCTTCACCGTCTCGCCGCGTCTGACGGCCCGGGACGGCCGGCCCGTTCCGCCGGCGCGCCTGCTGCTGGCCCAGCCCTGCCTGGGGGGGCGGCTGTGGGTCACGCGCCTGCGGGCCCAGGCGCTGCGGTCGGGCCAGAGGATCGAGGCGTTGCCCGACGCCCGCTACTGGGACGCCATGCGCAGGCACGCCGAGACCGTGGTGGTGGACGCGCCGTCGCTGGACCGGTCCGACCTGGCCATCACCCTGGCGCCCTATGTGGACGCCACCGTTCTGGTGGTCGCCGCCGAGACCACGCGCGCGGCGGACCCCGTGGCCCTGCGCGACGAGATCGAGGCCGTGGGCGGCCACATCGCCGGGGTCGTCATGAATCGGTCGACCTATCGGCCGCCGCGCTTTCTGGAGAAGGTGCTGGGATAGGACGCCCGGTGATGACGCGCGCGCGGGCAGGGGCTAAAGGGGCGGCATGACCACGGACACTTCGGCCCTGACCCAGCTCGGAACGATCGTGAAGGGCCATGACAGCCCCGATCAGGCGGTTCTGGAGCGTGTGCCCAATCCGCACGCGGACACCCTGTATCTGACGCGCTTCACGGCGCCGGAGTTCACCAGCCTGTGCCCGGTGACCGGCCAGCCGGACTTCGCGCATCTGGTGATCGACTATGCGCCGGGAGAATGGCTCGTCGAATCAAAGAGCCTGAAGCTCTATCTCACCTCGTTTCGCAACCACGGCGCCTTCCATGAGGACTGCACCGTGGCCATCGGCAAGCGCCTGAACGACCTGTTGGCGCCCCAGTGGCTGCGCATCGGCGGCTACTGGTATCCGCGCGGGGGCATTCCCATCGACGTGTTCTGGCAGAGCGGCCCGGCGCCGGAGGGCCTGTGGCTGCCGGACCAGGGCGTTCCGCCCTATCGCGGGCGCGGCTGAGGCCGCGCCGGCCCAGAGGCCGAGGCGGAATTCCCGGCTCGGATAACGGCGTTGTAATCTTCGCCGCGCCGGTTTCGATGGCCCTGGGCCGAACGGCGCGATAAGCTGGCGGGGAATAGGGAGGTTTGTTGGATGGGTCTTTCGCTGTTTGCGATCGTGCTGCTGGTCGGGGCCATCGCCCTGGTGTTCAGCGTCATCAAGATCGTGCCCCAGGGGCGCGAGTTCACCGTGGAGCGGTTCGGGAAATACACCCGCACCCTGACGCCCGGCATCCACTTCCTGACGCCCTTCGTCGAGGGCGTCGGCAAGCGCATGAACATGATGGAGCAGGTGCTGGAGGTGCCGACCCAGGACGTCATCACCAAGGACAATGCGGTGGTGAAGGTGGACGGCATCGTCTTCATCCAGGTGATCGATGCCGCCGCCGCAGCCTACCGCGTGGACGACCTGACCTACGCCATCGCGCAGCTGTGCATGACCAACCTTCGGACCGTGGTCGGCTCGATGGAGTTGGACGAGGTGCTGAGCCAGCGGGACGCCATCAACACCCGCCTGCTGCAGGTCATCGACGCGGCCACCGAGCCGTGGGGCGTCAAGGCGAACCGCATCGAAATCAAGGACCTGACCCCGCCCACAGACATCACCAACGCCATGGCCCGGCAGATGAAGGCCGAGCGTGAGCGCCGTGCGGTGGTCACCGAGGCGGACGGCGAGAAACAGGCCGCCATCACCCGCGCCGAGGGCGCCAAACAGGCCGCCATCCTGGAGTCCGAGGGCCGCAAGGAGGCCGCCTTCCGCGACGCCGAGGCCCGCGAGCGGGAGGCCGAGGCCGAGGCCCGCGCCACGGCCATGGTGTCGGAAGCCATCGCGCGCGGCGACGTGAACGCCATCAACTACTTCGTGGCACAGAAGTATGTGGAGGCCTTCGCCGAACTGGCCCGCAGCCCGCAGCAGAAAACCGTCATCGTGCCGTCCGAGATGGGCGCCCTGGTCGGAACCATCGCCGGGGTCGGCGAACTGGTGGGCCTGGCCAAGGAGCAGCAGGAGACGCGCCGCGACACCCGCCAGGCCGCCCGCCCCGCCCCGACGCGGCCCACGACCACGGCCTCGCCGCCGCCCGCCCAGACCGCGCCGCGCCGCCCGCGTGGTTCGGTTCCGCCGTCGGAGTAAGCCATGGACTGGTTGACCCAACTCTACGCCGACCAGCCGTTCTGGATCTGGCTGGCCGTCGGCGTGGTGATCCTGGGCATCGAGATCAGCGTCGGCACCGAATGGCTGCTGTGGCCCGCCGCCGCCGCCGGGGTGGTGGCGGTGCTGACCGCGCTGGGCCTGCCGCTGGGGGTCGCCGGGGAGATCATCGCCTTCGCCGTCCTGACGGTGGTCTTCACCGTCCTGGCCAGGAAGTTCATCAAGCGGGTGAACCCCAGCGACGCGGCCGACATCAACGACCGCAACCTGCGCCTGATCGGCCAGCGCGCCCAGGTGACCCAGGCCTTCGCCGACGGGCGCGGCCGGGTGTTCGTGTCCGGCTCCGAATGGCCCGCCGACATCGAAGGCGCCCAGCCCCTGGCGGGCGAAAGCGTCATGGTGGAGGCCGTCAACGGGTCCCGCCTGACGGTGCGGGCGGGGTAGAGTCCCAGCGAGCCCTTGGACTCCGGCCGACGCGAAGCGGAGAGCCGGGACGGGGGCGTTGGACTCTGACCGCGAAAAACAGTGCAATTGGAGTCTCATCCTTCTCCCTCCCCGTCCCGGGGAGGGCGCTGAGCCGAAGGCGAAGCGGGTGGGGGCGGCAAGGCGAAGCAGCGCGCCCTTGTCGCCGAGCCCTTCCCACCCGGCCGCTGCGCGGCCCCCCTCCCCATGAAGGGGAGGGAGAAAAGCTGCGAGACGTTGGACTCCGATCGTGAAAAACAGTGCAATTGGAGTCTCATCCTTCTCCCTCCCCGTCCGGGGGAGGGCGCTGAGCCGAAGGCGAAGCGGGTGGGGGCGGCTTAAGCAAGACAGCGCCCTCGTCGCCGAGCCCTTCCCACCCGGCCGCTGCGCGGCCCCCCTCCCCATGAAGGGGAGGGAGAAAAGCTGCGGGGCGTTGGACTCCGACCGTGAAAAACAGTGCAATCTCGGGCGTTCTCCCTGGCGTGGCGACGGGAGCCGTCATCTTGCGGCGTTGCGGGGCGGCGGGGTGGGAAAGGCGCGGGGAAATCAGGAACGCCTTGTCCGATCAGCATCTGCCGCGCGCGGATGCGGGGATGGGATGAGGGTCAGGCGCCGTTCTGCGCCTTCATGTCGTCGATGCCCCGGTTGGCGAGGGCGTCGGCGCGCTCGTTCCATTCGTGGCCGGCGTGACCCTTGACCCAGCGCCAGCGGACGTCGTGGCGGGCGCGGGCGGCATCCAGGCGCTTCCACAGGTCCTCGTTCTTGACCGGCTTCTTGTCCGCCGTCTTCCAGCCGCGCGCCTTCCAGCCGTGGATCCACTGCTCGATGCCCTGCATGACGTATTTGCTGTCGGTGTGCAGTTCGACCTTGCAGGGGCGGGTCAGGGCCTCCAGCGCCTGGATGGCGGCCATCAGCTCCATGCGGTTGTTGGTGGTCAGCGCCTCGCCGCCCCACAGCTCTTTCTCATGGTCGCCCCAATGCATCACCGCGCCCCAGCCGCCGGGGCCGGGATTGCCGCGACAGGCGCCGTCGGTGTGGATGATGACGTGGGACAAGGAATCGACGCGCGTTTGGAGAGGAGCGGGAATGCCACTATCCTGTTCTCGGGAGAAGAACCATGATCCAGTTCAAGATCGAGGAAATCGAAGGCCGAGCGGCCATTCTGCTGGATGATGAATCTCTCAAGCGTCTGGGCGCCGAGCGGGGGGACGTCATCGCGGTGGATGAGGCCAGCGTGAAAGTGGTCACGCACCAGACGGAGACAGAGCGCCAACTGGCCGTCGCCCGTGAAATCATGGTCGAGCATCAGGACGTGCTGAAAGCCTTGGCGCGATAGGGCGCCGGCGCGATACGGCCGAGTTTGACTCTTAATCCGTCATCCTCGGGCTTGTCCCGAGGACCCATCGTTAAGATGGCGCTCCATACAAATCATAGTCTTGCGTCATCGCCGGGCCTGTCCCGGCGATCCAGACGCTCGGACGGGGCAAGGCGAGCACGGAATGTCCCGTGAGTATGGATTCCCGGCACAAGGCCGGGAATGACGGGTGGGAATATTCTCGCCCTGATGCACACGCGATCCGGGGTCGTTTCGACAGTGACGCCGACCGCCGCTTGTTCGCGTCCGAACCCACCATGGGTCCTCGGGACGAGCCCGAGGATGACGGGGTGTGGCTTCAGGCCGGTTCTTCTTCCAGGCGCTTGTCCAGATAGGCGCCGACGCGGCGTTCCACGGCGGGGAGGTGGTCCTGCCAGAAGTGGGTGGCGCCATCTTCCAGCTCGTAGTCGATGGTGATGCCCTTCTGGGTGCGCAGCTTGTTGACCACGCGCTCCACCTCCACCGGCGGGACGATGGTGTCGGCCGTGCCGTGCAGGAACAGGCCCGAGGCCGGGCAGGGGGCCAGGAAGCTGAAGTCGTAGATGTTGGTGGGCGGCGACACCGAGATGAAGCCGTCCGTCTCGGGCCGGCGCATCAGAAGCTGCATGCCGATGTAGGCGCCGAACTGATAGCCGGCGACCCAGGTCTGGCTGGCGGCGGGGTTCTCGGCCTGAAGCCAGTCCAGGGCGGTGGCGGCGTCGGCCAGCTCGCCGATGCCGGAATCGAACTCGCCCTGGGACTTGCCCACGCCGCGCGAGTTGTAGCGCAGGGTGGCGAAGCCGCGCTTCTGGAACAGCTGATACAGGTGCAGCGCCACCGGATTGTTCATGTGCCCGCCCGCCTTGGGGTGCGGATGCAGGATCAGGGCGATGGGGGCGTTGTCGCGCTTGGCGGGGGAATAACGGCCCTCGATGCGGCCGGCGGCGCCGGTCAGGATGACTTCAGGCATGGAAAGGACGAAATCCTGTCTTCAACTGTCGTTTCGCGGCCGCACAATACTTGACCACCGGGGTGGGACTTTATATCTCCCCCGGTGACGCGCTACGGCCCATGAAGCCGGGGGTTCTAGCACATGAACCCTGAAAAGCGCGTGATTTCTTGAGGTGCGGGATGCGTCTGTCGACAAAGGGACGATACGCCGTGATGGCGATGGCCGACCTGGCCCGCAACGGCCGGGGCGATGAAGGGCAGGGCCGCGCCGTGTCCCTGGCCGAGATCGCCGCGCGTCAGGAAATCTCGCTGAGCTATCTGGAGCAGCTGTTCGCGCGTCTGCGCCGAGCCGGGCTGGTGAAGAGCGTGCGCGGGCCGGGCGGCGGATACCGCCTGTCGTCGACGGCCGCCGACATCGCGGTGGCGGACATCGTGCTGGCGGTCGATGAGCCGATCCGGGCCACGCGCTGCACGGGTCACGCCTCGCCCAAGGGCTGCATGATGAGCGGCGAACGCTGCATCACCCATGATCTGTGGGAGGGCCTGGGCCAGGAGATTCATCGCTATCTGGCCAGCGTCAGCCTGGAGGACGTCATCCTGCGCCGCACACGCGGCCGCCCGGTCGATGAGCGCGCGGGGGTGGCGGCGTGAGCGTCTATCTGGATTACAACGCCACCGCCCTGGTGCGGCCCGAGGTGCGGGCGATCATGGCCCAGGTGCTGGCCGAGGGGGGCAACCCCAATGCGGTCCACGCCCTGGGCCGGCGCGCCCGTTCGCGCATCGAGACGGCGCGCGCCCAGGTGGCGGCGCTGGTCGGGGCTGATCCGACGGCGGTGGTGTTCTCCAGCGGCGGGACTGAATCGAACGCCCAGGGAATCGCCAGCGCCGTCGCGGCGGGCTGTGAACGGTTGATCGTATCGGCCACGGAGCATCCGTGCGTGGCCGAGGCGGCGGCGGTCAGCGGCGTTCCGGTGGACGTCCTGCCGGTGGACGGAAACGGCGTGGTCGACCTGGGCTGGCTGGCCGATGCGCTGAAGCGGCCGGGCCGGACGGCGGTGGCCATTCATCACGCCAACAACGAAAGCGGCGTCATCCAGCCGATCGCCGAGGCCGCCGCGCTGGTGCGCGCGGCGGGCGGCCGGCTGCACGTGGACGCGATCCAGTCGGCGGGCAAGATCGCCGTGGACATGGCCGCCCTGGGCGCCGACACCCTGACGCTTTCCGGGCACAAGCTGGGCGCGGCGCAGGGAACGGGCGCGCTGGTGGCGCGCGAGGGGCTGAACGTCGTGCGCATCCTGCACGGGGCGGGGCAGGAACGGGGCCTGCGCGCGGGCACCGAGAACACGGCGGGCATCGCCGGGTTCGGCGTGGCGGCGGAAATCGCGGCGGGCGAACTGGATCAGGCGGCCCGTCATGCCGCCAAGAACGTTTCGGGGCGCGACGCGGCAGCCGAACGGGTCAAGGCGGCGGGCGCCGTGGTGATCGGCGAGGCGTCCCCGCGCCTGCCCAACAGCCTGTTCATCGCGGTGGAAGGGTGGGAGAGCCCGCAGCAGCTCATCACCCTGGATCTGGCGGGCGTCATGGTCTCGGCGGGCAGCGCCTGTTCGTCGGGCAAGACCAAGCCGTCCAGGACGCTGCTGGCCATGGGGCTGGATCATCTGGCCACGGGCGCGGTGCGCGCCTCGGGCGGCTGGGGGACTCAGGAATCCGATTGGACGCGGTTCGCGGACGTGTGGACCGCCGCTTTTGCAAAACATGTGGCGCGGCTGAACGAGCGCGCAAAGGAAGTCGCGTAAATGGCCGCTGTTCAAGAAACCATCGACACGGTCGCTGAGCTGGAGCGCTACAAGCACGGCTTCACCACCGACATCGAGCAGGAGTTCGCGCCCAAGGGTCTGAACACCGACATCATCCGGTTCATCTCCGAGAAGAAGGGCGAGCCGGAATGGATGCTGGAATGGCGCCTGGCCGCCTATGAGCGCTGGCTGGCCATGGAGGAGCCGACCTGGGCCTCGGTGAAATACGAGCCGGTCGACTATCAGGACCTCTATTACTACGCCGCGCCCAAGCAGAAGGAAGGCCCCAAGAGCATCGACGAAGTCGATCCGGAACTGCTGGCCGTCTATGAAAAGCTGGGCATCCCGCTGAAGGAGCAGGAGGTTCTGGCCGGGGTCGAGGGCGCGCCGCGATATGCGGTGGACGCGGTGTTCGACTCGGTCAGCGTGGTCACCACCTTCAAGGCCGAACTGGCCAAGGCGGGCGTGATCTTCATGCCGATCTCCGAGGCCCTGCGCGAGCATCCGGAACTGGTGCGGAAATATCTGGGCTCGGTGGTGCCGGTGTCGGACAACTATTTCGCGGCCCTGAACAGCGCGGTGTTTTCGGACGGGTCGTTCGTCTATGTGCCGCCGGGGGTGCGCTGCCCCATGGAGCTCAGCACCTATTTCCGCATCAACGCCAGCCAGACCGGCCAGTTCGAGCGCACCCTCATCATTGCCGACAAGGGCAGCTACGTCAGCTATCTGGAGGGCTGCACCGCCCCCACGCGCGACGAGAACCAGCTGCACGCCGCGGTGGTCGAGATCGTGGCGCTGGACGCTGCGGAGGTGAAATACTCCACGGTCCAGAACTGGTATCCGGGCGATCCCGAGACCGGCAAGGGCGGCATCTACAACTTCGTCACCAAGCGCGCCGACTGCCGGGGCGACCGGTCCAAGGTCAGCTGGACCCAGGTGGAGACGGGCAGCGCCATCACCTGGAAATACCCGTCCTGCATCCTGAAGGGGGAGGACTCCTCGGGCGAGTTCTACTCCATCGCTATCACCAACGGGCGCCAGCAGGCCGACACCGGCACCAAGATGATCCACCTGGGCCGGAACTCGAAAAGCCGGATCATCGCCAAGGGCGTCTCGGCGGGCCGGTCGGACCAGACCTATCGCGGCCTGGTCTCGGTGCACCCCAAGGCGACGGGCGCGCGCAACTTCACCCAGTGCGACAGCCTGTTGATCGGCAAGGATTGCGGCGCCCACACGGTGCCCTATGTGGAGGCCAGGAACGGCTCGGCCCAACTGGAGCACGAGGCCACCACCACCCGCCTGTCGGACGCCCAGCTGTTCTACGCCCAGCAGCGCGGGCTGTCGGAGGAAGAAGCCGTGGCCCTGCTGGTCAACGGCTTCGTGCGCGACGTGCTGCAGGAACTGCCCATGGAGTTCGCCGTGGAGGCGCAGAAGCTGGTGGCGATTTCGCTGGAAGGCTCCGTTGGTTGACGTCCTTACCCCGTCATCCTCGGGCTCGTCCCGAGGACTCATTGGTCCGTTTGCGCGGAACGCTGTGCCGCGTCATCGTTCGCATGACGCGGCAAGCCGTCATGCGCCTGACGGATGGGCCCTCGGGACGAGCCCGAGGGTGACGGAGAGGGGGGATGCCGATGGGACGCGAACGCCCGCTGATCGCCGCCTACATCGTGACGAACAAGCCGTTCGGGACGCTCTACACCGGCGTGACCAGCAACCTGTATCAGCGGGTTCATCAACATCGGACAGGGACCTTTCCCGGCTTCAGCAAGGCGCACGGGCTGAAGCGTCTGGTCTGGTACGAGCCGTTCGAGACCATGACCGCAGCCATCCGGCGCGAGAAGGTGCTGAAGCGCTATCTGCGCGCGTGGAAGATCAACCTGATCGAGCGCGAGAATCCGAACTGGGACGACCTGTCGCTGGAATGGGATCGGCCCGCCGTCTGGAAACACGGGCCGACGGACGAGTAGTCACCCAATCCCGTCATCCTCGGGCTTGTCCCGAGGACCCATTTATCCGTCGCATTGACGTTGGGGTTGGGGACGTCGCTGGCGCCGCTCAACCGGCGCCCTCCATGCAATCTGAACCGTGGGTCCTCGGGACAAGCCCGAGGATGACGGGGTGTAATAAACAAGAAGAACAATGCTGAAGATCAATAACCTCCACGTCACTGTCGGCGAGACGCCGATCCTTAAGGGCCTTTCGCTCGACATTCCGGCGGGCGAGGTGCACGCCGTCATGGGGCCGAACGGGGCCGGGAAATCGACCCTGGGATACGCGCTGGCCGGGCGGCCGGGGTATGAGCCGGTGCAGGGGACGGCGACCTGGCGGGGCGAGGACCTGCTGGCGCTGGACCCGGCCGAGCGGGCGGCCAAGGGGCTGTTCCTGTCGTTCCAGTATCCCATCGAGATTCCGGGCGTGCCGGCCCTGACCTTCGTGCGCACGGCGCTGAACGCCCAGCGGCGCGCGCGGGGCGAGGATGAGGTCACGGCGCCGCAGTTCCTGAAGATGGTGCGGGCGGCGTCCCAGGCCCTGCGCATGGACTTCGACATGCTGAAGCGGCCGCTGAACGTCGGGTTCTCGGGCGGCGAGAAGAAGCGCATGGAGATCCTGCAGATGGCCCTGTTCGAGCCGTCGCTGCTGATCCTGGACGAGACGGACTCCGGGCTCGACATCGATGCGCTGAGGGTGGTGGCGGACGGCGTCAACGCCCTGCGTTCGCCGGAGCGCGCCATGCTGGTCATCACCCACTATCAGCGCCTGCTGGACTACATCAAACCCGATCAGGTGCACGTGCTGGCGGCCGGGCGCATCGTGGCGTCGGGCGGCCCGGAACTGGCGCTGGAACTGGAGGCGGAAGGCTACGACAAGTTCCTTCCGGCGGCGGCGTGAGCGCTCCAGCCTTCAATCTGAACGATCCGGCCACCTATCCGTCGCGACGGGTGGAGGCGTGGAAATACAGCGACCTGCGCCGGTTCCTGCGCGAGACGCCTGAGCCGTCTCCGAATGTCTCCGTCGCGCCCGACGGGCCGTTCGCAGCGTTGGGCGGCGAGGAGATGGCGTTCGCCAATGGGCGGCCCGTGGGCGCGGACGCCTTCGTGGCCTCTGGCGAACAGACGCTGCGGCTGCGGTTCGTGTCGGACGCGGTGAACACCGGCCACGCCGCCGCCGCGCGTATCGCGGTCAGGCCGGGCGCCCGGCTGTTGCTGCTGGAAAGCCACGAGGGCGCGGGCGCCGGATATGTGGCGCACAATCGGCTGGACATCGACATTCCGGCGGGCGCCGAGGTGACGCGCGTGGTGCTGGTCGAGGAGCCGGAGGACGCGATCTCGGTGGCCGAGACCAGGGTGACCGTAGCGCCGGGCGGGACGTTCCGCCAGACGACCCTGCTGACCGGCGCCAGGCTGCAGCGTCAGGAGACGCATCTGACCCATGGCGGCCAGGACGCGGACGTGCGTATCGACGGGGCCTATCTGCTGGAGGGCGCGCGGCATACGGATCTGACCAGCGTGGTCACGCACGGCGGGCTGAACGGGGTCACGTCGCAGCTGACCAAGGGCGTGGTGCGCGACACCGCGCGCGGCGTGTTCCAGGGCAAGATCATCGTGCAGCGGGGCGCCGACGGCACGGACGCGCGCATGGGGCACCATGCGCTGATCCTGTCGGAGCGCGGCGAGGTGGACGCCAAGCCGGAGCTGGAGATTTTTGCCGACGATGTGCAGTGCGCGCACGGCAACACGGTGGGGGCGCTGGACGAACGGGCGCTGTTCTACATGCAGCAGCGTGGCCTGTCCGAGGACGAGGCGCGGGCGCTGCTGGTGCAGGCGTTCCTGATGGAGGTGGTGGACCGCATCGAGCATGAGGGCGCGCGGGATGTGGTGCGGGCATGGCTGGAGGCGCGGCTGTGAGCAGTGCGGCGGCCGCCACCCCCTCCACCGCTTCGCGGTCCCCCTCCCCCAAGTGGGGAGGATTTGATCCCTACGCCGCGCGGGCGCAGTTTCCGATCCTGTCGCGGACGGTGAACGGGCGGCCGCTGGTCTATCTGGACTCCGCCGCGTCGGCGCAGAAGCCGCAAGCGGTGATCGATGCTCTGACGGGGGCGATGGCGGGTTCATACGCCAATGTGCACCGGGGGCTGCATACGCTGGCCAATGAGACGACCGAGGCGTTCGAGGGCGCGCGGGCGAGCGTGGCGCGGTTCCTGAACGCGGAGGCGGCGTCCAACATCGTCTTCACCAAGGGCGGGACCGAGGCGATCAATCTGGTGGCGGCGGGGGTGGGTCACACCCTTCAGGCGGGCGACGAGATCATCGTCAGCCAGATGGAGCATCACTCCAACATCGTGCCCTGGCACATGCTGCGCGAGCGGCATGGGGCGGTGCTGAAATGGGCGCCGATCCTGGACGACGGGTCGCTGGACATGGCGGCGTTCGCGGACCTGTTGAGCGAGCGCACCAAGGTCGTGGCCGTCACGCACATGTCCAATGTGTTGGGGACCGTCAACCCAATCAGTGAGATCACGCGGCTGGCCCACGACGCGGGCGCGCGGGTGCTGATCGACGGGTGCCAGGGGGCGGTGCATGCGGCGCCGGACGTGCGGGCCATCGGTTGTGACTGGTATGTGCTGACGGGCCACAAGCTGTACGGGCCGACCGGGATCGGGGCGCTTTACGGGACCGCCGAGGCGCTGGAGAGCCTGCCGCCGTATCAGGGCGGGGGCGAGATGATCGAGACGGTCGAACAGGACCGCGTCACATACGCCAAGCCGCCGCACCGGTTCGAGGCGGGGACGCCGCCGATCCTGGAGGCCATCGGCCTGGGGGCGGCGCTGGAGTGGCTGATGGGCTTCGACAAGGCCGGGATCATCGCGCACGAGACCGCGCTGTACGCCCATGCGCGCGAGCGGCTGAACGGGGCGAACTGGCTGAGGGTGCTGGGTGAGGCGGAGGGGAAGGGGGCCATCCTGACCTTTACCGTCGAGGGCGCCCACGCCCATGACATCGCCCAGATCATGGACCGCTACGGCGTGGCGGTGCGGGCGGGCCTGCACTGCGCCGAGCCGCTGGCGAAAAGGCTGGGCGTGACCTCGAGCGCGCGCGCCTCTTTCGCCCTATATAATACGGTGGAGGACGCCGACGCCTTCGTGGATGCGCTGATCCGGGCGCGCGAGTTCTTTGTGTGACGACCATGGATGACAAGCCGATAACCGATAATGCGACCTTCGCCGAAGCCTGGGACGCGCCCAAGGCGGCGGCCCTGTCGCAGGCCGAACTGGACAAGCTGACCGACGATCTGGTGGCGGCGCTGAAGACCGTTTACGACCCGGAAATCCCGGTCGACATCTATGAGTTGGGCCTGATCTACAAGGTGGACGTGTCGGATGACCGCGACGTGCTGGTGGAGATGACCCTGACCGCGCCGGGGTGTCCGGTGGCCGGCGAGATGCCGGGCTGGGTCGAGGACGCGGTGATGAAGGTGGAGGGCGTGAAGTCCGCCCACGCCAACCTGGTGTTCGACCCGCCGTGGGACCCCTCGCGCATGAGCGACGAGGCCAAGCTGCAGCTGAACATGTTCTGATGACCGAGCTTCAGACCACGACCCGTCCGCGCCGCCCGCGCCCCAAGGCCGTCACCCTGACGGACGCCGCCGCCATGCGCGTGAAGACGATCATGGCGAAGGCGGACCAACCCTATGTCGGCCTGCGCGTGGGGGTGAAGAACGGCGGCTGTGCGGGCCAGGAATACACCTTCGCCTATGCCGAGACGATCGAACCGCTGGACGAGGTGGTCGAGGACAAGGGCGTCACCATCCTGATCGACCCCAAGGCGGTGCTGTTCCTGATCGGGACGGAGATCGACTACGAGACGACGCAACTGGCGTCGAAATTCGTGTTCCGGAACCCGAACGAGACGGACGCCTGCGGGTGCGGGGAAAGCGTGACGATCATGCCGGTGACGGACTGATCCTTCTCCCTCCCCTTCATGGGGAGGGGGGCTGAGCCGAAGGCGAAGCCCGGTGGGGAGGGCAAGGCGAGACAGCGCGCTCAAGCAGCGAGGCTCCGCGCGCCGAGTGGTGGCGTAAAGACAGCGCCCTTGTCGCCCAGCCCTTCCCACCCGGCCGTCGCTACGCGCCGACCCCCCTCCCCATGAAGGGGAGGGAGAAGGATCAGGTCGTGGCTTTGCGCGCTTCGTCCGGCGTTGGAACCTGGACCGCCGGGATCACCGGCGCCCCCGTGGCCTCGGCGACCAGTTCGGCGGTGCGGGTCTCCACGGCGGCTTCAAGCCGGGCCATGAACTCCTCCTTGCCCAGGCCCAGGGGGATGGGGTCGAGGAACTCCAGGGTCGCGGTTCCGGGCCGCGTTTCATAGGCTTCCTGGGGCCAGAACAGGCCCAGGTTGGTGGCGACGGGAACCACGGGCATCTGGAAGTCGCGGTACATGTGCCAGACGCCGGACCGGTAGCGGAACTTCTCGCCCACCTTGGCCAGATTGCCTTCGGGATAGATCAGGATCCTGCGGCCGTGGGCGTGGGCTTCGGCGGCGCGCTGGGCCAGGGCCTTGCGCGCTTCGTGGCCGCCGCAGTTGTTGACCACGATGGCGCCCAGCTTTCTCAGCACGGTTCCAAGCAGAGGGAACCGTTCCAGGTGGTCGCCGGTGACGAAGGCCAGGTCGTCGAACTGATTGTAGATCGAAAAGCCGTCGCCCCAGGACTGATGCTTGCAGGCCAGGATGAAGGCGCCGTCGGGCAGCCGTTCGCGGCCGCGCACCCGGATGCGGATGCCCGCCAGCACCCGCATGGCCCAGACCATGGAGCGGACGTAGCTGCGGATCACGGCGTGGACCAGGCCGCGCCCGGGAACCAGGGCGGCGAAGGCGGCCGCGACGGTGTGCAGGACGGACAGGGGCCAGTAGGCGAGGGCGAAGGCGAAACTGCGCATGACGCCACCCTGAGCGCGATTCGCGGCCGGAGCTAGGCTGCTGGGTGTTGGGTGTTGGGTCTTGGGGCTAGGCGGCCTTGGACATCTGGGCGGCGCTGGTGACCCGGTTCCGCCCGGCATGTTTGGAGGCATAGAGCGCCTCGTCGGCGCGGCCCATCAGGGCGATGGCGGTGTCGCTGGGCATTTTCTGGGCCAGACCGATGGACACGGTCACCGAGCCGAGATCGTCATTGGTGGACCGTCGGCGCAGATTGCGGGACGCGATCTCTTTGCGGATGCTGTTCAGCACCGTTTCGGCCACGCGCGCGGTGTCGCCGGGGAACAACATGGCGAACTCCTCGCCGCCGTAGCGCGCGGCGATGCGCGGCGGCCGCAGCGAACGGCCCAGCACGCTGGCCACATAGCGCAGCACCTGATCGCCCGTCTGGTGGCCCCAGGTGTCGTTGAAGCGCTTGAAGTGATCGATGTCGAGAACGGCGAGCGTCAGGGCGCCGCCGGGGCCGGCGTCGGCGCAGGCCCGCTCCAGCTCCTCGTCGAAAGCCTTGCGGTTGGCCAGATTGGTCAGGGCGTCGGTCATGGCGTCGCGGCGCACCTGCTCCAGGTGTTCGCGCAACTGGCCCACCTCGCGGGTGGACGCCTCCAGCCGCTTTTCCAGGCTGGCGTTCTCGCGGTGAATCTTGCGGGTGGCGTCGGTCAGGCCGCCGACCAGGCTTTTCAGGTCGGAGGGGGCGAGATCATTCTCCATGCCCGCCTCGGCCTCGGCCAGGACGACGCCGTATTCGGCCTGGGACGAGCGGGCCTCGGCGATCACCTCGGCCACCGTGTGCAGTTCGCGGTTCAGCGTCAGCCCGGCGTCGCGGATCTCGTCGCTCAGGCGGCCGCGCGGCAGATACTCGGCCACCAGGCTTTCGCTGACGTCTTCGGTGATGGGGCAGGCTTCGTCCAGAAGACGCTTCATCTCGCGGCCCAGCGGTCCGTCCGGATCGCCCAGGAAGTGCAGCCAAAGTTCGAAGTTCAGCGGGGTCGGCCAGACTCCGGCCGTCTCCATCGACTCCAGAGCCTGACGCGCCAGTGAGAAGGCGGCGGGCCCCCGAAGCGTGGTTTCAACCTGAGTCGTCATTCCCCGTCCCCATGCCGCGCCGTTCTGACGCTCACGGGGAGGCTAGACCGCCGAAGTAAGGACGAAGTTAAAAAGCGGCGTTCGATCAGGAGTGGGTCGGGACCGGGCGGCGCAGGAAGGCGGGAATGTCGGCGCCGAAGCCGGAACCCTTGGCGGCCGGTTCGGCGTCCTCGCGCTTGCGTCCGTTCGGGCGACGCTCGGCCTGGGTCAGCCGGGGTTCGGCCGCGGGGGCCATCCGCGGAGCCGGGGCTTCCTGGGTTTCAGCCTGGGGGGCCGGAGCGGGCGCCGCGGCGGGGGCGTCGGCACGGGACGAGCGACGGCTGCGCGTCCGGCGAGGCGCCTCGTTCAGCGACTCGGGCGTCGTTTCGACCGCCGCCGCCGGGGTCGACGCCGTCTCGACGGGCGTCTCGGGAGACGCATCGGCGCGGGCGGGGCGGCGCGCGCCTCGAGAAGAGCGCTCGCTGCGTTCGGGCGCCTTGCGTCCGCCGCGAGATTGGCCGCCGGAGGGCACGCCCGACCAGTCGATGTCCAGCGTCAGTTCCTCGGGCGCCATCTTGATGAGCTTCAGCACCTTGTCGAGCGACTTGTCGTCGGCCGGGGTGACGATCATGAAGGCCTGGCCCTTGCGGCCCGCGCGGCCGGTCCGGCCGATGCGGTGTACATAGTCGTCGGCGTGGTGCGAGACGTCGTAGTTGAACACATGGCTGACGTCGGGGATGTCCAGCCCGCGCGCGGCCACGTCGGAGGCCACCAGCAGCTTCAGCTCGCCCGAACGGAACGCGGCCAGCGTCTTCATGCGCAGGGACTGGTCCAGGTCGCCGTGGATCGGCGCGGCGTCGAAGCCGTGCGTCTTCAGCGACTTGGCCACGATGTCCACCTCGGACTTGCGGTTGCAGAAGACGATGCCGTTCTTCACGTCTTCGCGGGCCACCAGGGCGCGCAGGGCGGTGCGCTTGGCCTTGGGGTCGCTGGTGGGGATGCGCACCAGATACTGGGCGATGGTCTCGGCCGTCATGGCCGGGCGCGACGCCGCGATCCGGGTCGGATCCTTCAGGAAGGCCTGGGTCAGGCGGGTGATCTCGGGCGGCATGGTGGCCGAGAAGAACAGGGTCTGGCGGCGCGGCGGCGTCAGCTTGAAGATGCGCTCGATGTCCGGGATGAAGCCCATGTCCAGCATCCGGTCGGCTTCGTCCACCACCATGATCTGCACGCCCGTCAGCAGGATCTTGCCGCGCTCGAACAGGTCCAGAAGGCGGCCCGGCGTGGCGATCAGCACGTCCACGCCCTTGTCCAAGAGGGCCACCTGATCGCCCATGGAGACGCCGCCGATCAGCAGCGCCCAGTTCAGGCGCGTGCCCTTGGCGTATTTGGCGAAGCTCTCGGCCACCTGGTCGGCCAGTTCGCGGGTCGGCGCCAGCACCAGGGCCCGGGGCATGCGCGCCCGGGCGCGGCCCGAGGCCAGCCGGTCGATCATGGGCAGGGTGAAGGCGGCCGTCTTGCCCGTGCCGGTCTGGGCGATGCCCAGCACGTCGCGGCCCGCGAGGGCGACGGGAATGGCCTGTTCCTGGATGGGGGTGGCTTCGGTGTAGCCGGTGGCGGCGACGGCCGCGAGGGTCGTGGGCGAAAGGCCCAGCTTGGTGAATTCGGTCATGTATCCTGTGGGGAAAAGTCTTTGCAGACGACGGAAGCGCGGAACCGCCCCTCTTGGGCGAGCGGGCGGCGCGAATTCGCCAGACCTGTCCCGAACTGTTGGCGCCCATATAGAAATCCACAGGGAAAAGTCAAGTATTTCGCACCGATCCTGCGCCCGTGTGGGGCCTCCGCTGGCGATCAAATCCCGATGGGTCTAAGCCGGGCGTAACGGCGAACAGGGAGACGCGCACATGAAAATCGCATTCATCGGGCTGGGCAACATGGGCGGCGGCATGGCGGCCAATCAGGCCAAGGCCGGGCGAACCGTGGCGGCGTTCGACCTGTCGACCGAGGCGCTGGACCGGGCGAAGGCGGCGGGCTGCACGCCCGTGACCTCGGTGGCCGAGGCGGTGAAGGATGCGGACGTGGTCATCACCATGCTGCCCGCCGGACCGCATGTGCATAAGGTCTATGCCGAGCAGGTGATCGGCGCGGCGCCGAAATCGGCCCTGCTGGTGGATTGTTCGACCATCGACGTGGAGACCGCGCGCAAGGTGGCGGGCTTGGCGCAGGAGGCGGGCTACGCCTTTGCCGATGCGCCGGTGTCCGGCGGCACGGCGGCGGCGGACGCGGGGACGCTGGCCTTCATGGTCGGCTGCGACGAGGCGGTGTTCGCGCGCGTGGAAGAGGCGCTGGAGCCCATGAGCCGGATCACCATCCGCGCCGGCGACCACGGGGCGGGGCAGGCGGCCAAGATCTGCAACAACATGCTGTTGGGCATCTCGATGATCGGCACGTGCGAGGCCATCGCCCTGGCCGAGCGGCTGGGGCTGGAGCCGGAGCGGTTCTTCGAGATCGCGTCCAAATCGTCGGGGCAGTGCTGGAGCGTCAGCAGCTATTATCCCTGGCCCGGCCCGGTTCCGGCGGCGCCGTCCAATCGCGGATACGAGGGCGGCTTCGCCACGGCCATGATGCTGAAGGACCTGAAGCTGGCCCAGGACGCGGCGGCCAAGGCGGGGGCGTCGACGCCGCTGGGGACCCAGGCGGAGGCCATGTACGCCCTGTTTGATCGGCTGGGCTACGGCGGGCGGGATTTCTCGGCCATGCTGCAGTTCCTGCGCGGCAGGCTGGACGATCTGCCGAGAGGGTGAAGCCGGAGTTGGGTGATAGTGCTAGTGAGTCGTGAATAGTCCGGCGGATGCCCGCCGTCGCCTTCATCCACTCACTACTCACTAGCGCTATCACCCTCCATCATCCGACATTGAGAACCGTTATCAATTAAGGGGTTGCGGCCATTTGTCCGGCGGTTTTCGTGGACATGCGGGCTCGTGGGGGGCACAAGGCGGATAAGACGATCCATAAGCGGAACGAGCTGTTTTCGTGTTTGATTATAAGGCCGCCTTTCAGAACGCTGTCGATCAGGTCCAGAAGGAAGGCCGCTATCGTGTCTTCGCCGACCTGAAGCGTGTGCGCGGTCAGTTTCCGCGCGCGATCCGCCGCCGCGAGGACGGGACCGAACAGGACGTCATCGTCTGGTGCTCCAACGACTATCTGGGCATGGGCCAGCACCCGGCGGTGCTCGAGGCCATGCAGACGGCCATCGACAAGGCCGGGGCCGGGGCCGGGGGCACGCGCAACATTTCAGGCACCACCCGCTGGGCCGTGGACCTGGAGGCCGAGCTGGCCGACTGGCACGGCAAGGAAGCGGCGCTCTTGTTCACCTCGGGCTATGTGGCCAATGAGGCGACCCTGACGACGCTGCAGCGCATCCTGCCGGGTCTGATCATCTTTTCGGATTCGCTGAACCACGCCTCGATGATCGCGGGCATCAGGAACGGCGGGTGCGAGCGGCACATCTTCCGGCACAACGATCTTGAGCATCTGGAGGCGCTGCTGCAGGCCGCCCCGGCGGGCGCGCCCAAGCTGATCGCCTTCGAGAGCGTCTATTCCATGGACGGCGACATCGCCGACCTGAAGGGGACCGTCGCCCTGGCCCGGAAATACGGGGCCATGACCTATCTGGACGAGGTCCATGCGGTGGGCCTTTACGGCGCGCGCGGCGCGGGCGTGGCCGAGCGTGACGGCCTGCTGGAGCAGATCGACATCATCGAATGCACCTTGGGCAAGGCCATCGGGGTGATGGGCGGATACATCGCCGCCGACGCCGTGATCGTGGACGCCGTGCGTAGCTGGGCCGCGGGATTCATCTTCACCACCAGCCTGCCGCCGGCCCTGACGGCGGGGGCCCTGGCCTCGGTGCGCCACCTGAAAGGCGCCGCCGACCTGCGCGCCCAGCATCAGGAGCGGGCCGCCGCCCTGAAGAAACGCTTTGCCGAGGCGGGCATTCCCGTCCTGCCCAGCGTCAGCCACATCGTGCCGGTGCATGTGGGCGATCCGGTCCACTGCAAGATGGTCTCGGACATGCTGCTGGAGGACTTCGGCATCTACGTCCAGCCGATCAACTATCCCACCGTGCCCAAGGGGACCGAGCGCCTGCGCTTCACCCCGTCGCCCAACCACGACGACGGCATGATGGACGCCCTGGTGGATGCCATGGACAAGCTGTGGACCCGCTGCAACGTCGCGCGGATGCCCAGCGCGGCGTGAGGTGAACTCAATCCCTCTTGTCATCCCGGACGGCGTGCAGCGACGATCCGGGACGAATCCGCTCGAAATTTGACCCGCCCGGTCGGCCGAACCGGGCGAACCGGGCGACCGTTTGAAAGCACGTCCCACTGAAATGACCCCGATGTCTCAACCCGGCTCCC